>JALYZZ010000503.1 GCA_030948675.1 Bacteroidota bacterium
TCGGGACGACAAGATTCGAACTTGCGACCCCTAGCACCCCATGCTAGTACGCTACCGGGCTGCGCTACGTCCCGAACAAATAACACCGGTTGACTGGCGGGTGGCAAATGTAAAAGGATTTTATAAAAAACGGCTATATTGCACAAAATTTTCTTCCTTCTGCATGAAGCTTTTATTAAAGCAGGTTACTATCTCAGATAAACTTTCTCCTTATAACGGATTGGTTAAAGACATTTTAATAGTTGATGGATTTGTTGCAGAAATTGACAACACAATTACTGCTGCCGAAGCGACATTAATTGAGGGAAAAAAATTAATTCTGTCACCAGGATGGGTTGATATTTTTGCTCACTTTAATGACCCTGGTTTCGAATATAAAGAGACCCTGGAAACAGGCGCTGCAGCTGCTGCAGCCGGTGGATTTACACATGTTTTTACGCTTCCTAATACACAACCTGCTATTAGCAGTAAAGCTACGGTAGAATACATCGTTCAAAAATCTAAGTCTTTACCTGTTACCATACATCCACTTGCAACTATCAGTAAAAATATAGAAGGCAGGGAACTTTCGGAAATGTACGACATGTACAACAGTGGTGCAGTGGCGTTTTCCGATGGTTTGCACCCGGTACAAACCCCCGGACTACTTTTAAAAGCCCTGCAATATGTAAAAGCAATAGATGGTGTATTGATTCAACTGCCAATAGATAAATCTGTTGCAAAGTTTGGATTAATAAACGAAGGAATTACGAGCACCCGTTTAGGACTAAGCGGCATACCGGCCATTGCCGAAGAGTTGATGGTAGTACGAGATATTGAACTTGTAAAATATACGGGAAGCAAACTGCATATAACCGGTATCTCAACCAAAAAAAGTCTGCAGATAATAAAAGAGGCGAAAGACGAGGGAGTACACGTTACATGCAGCGTTACACCTTACCATCTTTTTTTTACCGATGAAGACTTGTATGACTACGACACCAACCTAAAGACAGAGCCGCCGCTGCGAACAAAAGAGGATGTGCTAGCTTTAAGGCAGGGAGTGGAAGACGGAATTATAGACTGCATCGCATCGCATCACATGCCCCAAAACCGCGACAGTAAGATTTGCGAATTTGAATATGCTGCACCGGGAATGATAGGGCTTGAAACCGCATTTTCAGCAGTTAACAAAGTGCTGCCACAACTTTCAAATGACAGGATCAGCGATTTGTTTAGTAATAATGCGCGACGAATTTTTTCTTTAGATCAACCTTTCATAGCCGAAAACCAGGTAGCAGATCTTACCATATTTGAAAGGAACACCGAGTATATCTATAGTGCCGCGCTGATTAAAAGTAAAAGCAGAAATAGTGCATTTATAAACACTGGCTTAAAAGGCAAAGCGATAGCTATTATTCATAAACAGAAAGTATACTTAAACGAAACTGAATAAATGAAGGATAATAAAAATGTTTCAACGGGCATCACTTATGGCATCATTATCGGCCTGGTTTATGTAATCATGCTATTCTTTCGGTGGAGCATTGCAACCAATATTATCAGGTTTGGCCTGTATACCTTTCTTGGATATGTTATTATTCTGGGACTTCTGACTTTTGAAGCACTGCAGCGCAGAAAAATGGACAGTGGTTTTATAGAACTGAAAAGCCTTTTTCAAACACTCTTTATATCGGTGCTTATTTTTGAATTTTTTTATTCCCTTTATACTTATATCCACCTCACCTACATTGACCCAGGCGTTGGCGACAGAATGAGGCAAGGGATGCAGGAAATGTTTGATAAAGTTGGCGATAAAATGAGTGATGATGACAAGGAAAAGGCGTTGGAAAAGATCGGAAATATTAAGCGCGCAACCGAGATTCCACAAATGATTAAAGGGTATCTCTCAAGCGTTGCGATTACCGGCATTTTTGCATTGATCATTTCAGCGATCGTAAAAAAGAAGAAACCCGTATTCGAGGAAATAAGCTAATTATGGATGTATCTATTGTCGTTCCGCTCATTGATGAAGAAGAGTCACTGCCAGAACTGTGCGCATGGATCGAACGGGTTGTGAATGCCAATAATCTTACCTACGAAATA
>JALYZZ010000524.1 GCA_030948675.1 Bacteroidota bacterium
ACCGTCTCCATACTTAAAAGAACGATTGTCGGCTGAAAGACAGATTTCGCTGTTCTTAACAATTTTCCCGTTGAAGTTGGAGAAAAGTTCCATTATTTTTTTAGATCATGTGCATGGAGAGGCAGTAAGACAGTGTTAAGTTAGAACTTGCAGAATTTTATAAGCAGCTAAATATAGCCGTCAGTATAGATCAATAAGTTGACAGATAGTTACACTGCACTTACCCTTCTACTATCCCGTGTTTTACTGCATACAAAATCAAACCGGCAGTACTTTTTGCACCGGTTTTTATTTTTAAACGATCTCGGATTGCCTCAACCGTTCTTGGACTAATCTCTACGATGTCTGCTATCTCTCTCGTGCTTTTCTCGTCACACATTAACTTTAACACCTGCATTTCTTTATCGCTCAACTCTGCATCATCGGGCATAGGCATGTCTACTACCCTCCTGCTGCGGAGTCCTGAGAGTATCGCCTTATTTGTATATTCGTTGAAGAAGTATTCTTTTGAATGCACTGTCTTAATTGCCTCATAAATTGTCTCGCTATCGCTGTTTTTAGTGAGGTAACTATTCGCCCCAATCTCCATGAGTTTGCTAATCATACTTACATCGTCATTCATCGTCAGCATGATAATTCTTGCGTCTGGCAGCACTTTTTTTACTTCCGGCAAAGTTGCAATACCATCCATTATAGGCATTTGTATATCAAGGAGAATAACATCGGGGGTAAGAAATTTTGCGAGATTAAGTAATTGCATTCCATTTTCCGCCTCACCAATAAATTCTATATCAGTATAATGAGACAGAGAAGCCTTTACACCTGTACGAAATAAAGCATGATCATCAGTGATCAGCACTTTTATTTTATCATTGCTATCAGTATTCATCGAGAAGTAAAAATATTCTTAGTTTGATTAATTTCGGTTTAACAACAGGAAGAGGGGCGGAAAGGTATTTATTAATAACGTTAGACTGCAAAAGTATATTATCCCGGTAAATAGCTAAATAGTAAATTTACTATCTTTTCACAGGAAAAATACTCACCGTTTGAACTAAAAAGTGTTTCTGCAGTGGTGGAAGTAGTAAATTTTGTGGGAGTATAATGATTCTTATTCAATCAAGTGATTTCGCATACCGTACATTAATAAGCCTGCTATTGTTTTTACGCCTACTTTTATTTTCATGTTTTGTCGGATTGTCTCCACTGTTCTTGGACTTAAAAAAACATCTTCAGATATTTCTTCTGTTGTCTTATCCTCGCTGATAAGTTTTAAAATCTTCAGTTCTTTCTCGTTGAACTTAACGGTATCAGAGTAAAATCTTTTTACTGATTTTTTGCTTTGCAGCTTTAGTAACACTGCGGAATTCACCAGGTCATTAAAATAAAAATCTTCGTTCATGCATGTAAGAACGGCTTTATAAATCTCGTCTGCATCAGCAGTTTTTGTTAGGTAAGCATTGGCGCCATGTTCCATCATTTTGGTGATTGTTTCCTTATCATCGTACATGCTTAGAATAATCACTTTAAGATCCTCATACTCTCTTCTTATTAACTGCAATGCCTTAATACCGTCAGTATTTGGCATTTTAAGGTCCATTATTAGAATGTCCGGTTTTTTCAGCTTTAACTTGTGCATCATATCCTTTCCATCCTCGGCTTCCCAAAGTATCCTTATAAAGTCGCGATTTTTCATAGCGACCCTGATACCGTCCCTAAAAATTTTATGATCATCGGCCAAAGCCAGGTGAATTAATTTTTCCACAGCTATGATGAATTAATAGTTTTTAATAGAACTGGATACTAATACGCCACAAATTTCTATAAATAACCTCATTTTCCATCAGATACATTTCCTTTCAAGCTGTTGATTACACGTAGACAACAACCGTATTTTTACGGTCTTTAAAAGTAATTCTACTAAATTTTATCACTGCATTGATATGTAACGCATTAGTTTTCAAACTCTTCTGCCAAACTAGCTTTTTTTTTTCAAAGTATCCCCTTTGTGGAAAACATTCAATTTGGGAGATTGTACTTTATTCTATTAACCAAACCCCATAAAAATTAAAACTATGACGAACACAAAAACTCGCCCTACAACTGCAAGCGTTGCAGTGAGGGAGGAAGGCTTTTCAGCCAGCGCAGGACAGAACATTGGTTACGAGCAAGGTGCCAAAATGGTTAAAAACTATTTTGATCAAAACGAAGAGGAAGTTTCTGCTCATTTCATGGGCCGCAACATCATCGAAGCTATTTTAGCACAGCCAAGCGCAGTAGGTATTTCTATCGTTTACGGTTTAGACCGGGCAGGTCAGCCAAAGCCTATTGTTGTCGGTGTTGATTCAAAAGGAAATTACATTCTTAACATTACTACCGTTGGAGCTAACGGGGAAATGAATAAGCAAAAAGGAATAGTTGCCGGTGGCGGAGTAATTAGCCCAGGCGTTCCGAACACCGAAGGTTGGTAAACTAAGCAATTGGTGAAAGGTTCAAAAATGTTTTTATATTTGAACCAAATCTTTAAAATCAGCCTTCAAGACTCCATATTATACCTTTCTGTTTTTACAGAAATATTACCCGTAATCTTCTACCTTGTCTTTAATAAAAAGAATAAGGATAAAGGTTTACGGGTAATTTTTTTACTATTAGTGATCAATCTTTTTGCAGATATCTACGGTATTTATAGTATATCAAAACTTCAGACGAATTTCCTCTCCTACAATATCTACTT
>JALYZZ010000540.1 GCA_030948675.1 Bacteroidota bacterium
AAGTAGACTTCTTCTACAAGTGCGACAATTTTTATAACAAGGCATCAGATGGAGGTATTATTTACAGTGACCCGGACTTAAATATCGACTGGAAAATGTTGCCTGATGAAATACTTGTTTCTGTAAAGGATACACAAAATGCGACTTTTAAAGAATTTAAAAAAACAACCATAGGGTAGAAGTGCATTCAGTTTGCTACTACTCTTACGTTAATAGCAACCAGAACTTTGTTGGAAAGCGTAGCTTAATTAAAAAAACATGAAGGGAATTATTTTAGCAGGAGGATCAGGTACAAGGCTTTATCCGATTACCCAGGCCATCAGTAAACAGTTGATGCCCATTTACGACAAGCCAATGATCTATTATCCGATATCAGTTTTATTGTTTGCGGGTATCAGAGAAATACTAATTATAACTACTCCTGAAGATAGCAGCCAGTTTAAAAGATTGTTAGGAGATGGAAGCGAGATAGGGTGCGCTTATTCATATGCGGTACAGGCGGTTCCAAATGGTCTGGCACAGGCGTTTGTAATTGGCGAAGAATTTATTGGCGACGATAAGGTTGCGCTGATTTTAGGAGATAACATTTTTTACGGAAGCGGCTTTAGCAAACTTGTTCAGTCTTTCTTTAACGTAGAAGGTGCTGCAGTGTTTGCATACGAAGTAGCAGACCCGGAGCGGTATGGAGTAGTTGAGTTTGACAAAGATTTTAAGGCTATTAGTATTGAAGAAAAACCGTCGGATCCTAAATCAAACTTTGCTGTCCCTGGCTTATATTTTTATGATAACACAGTTGTTGATATAGCTAAAAACATACAACCTTCTCCAAGAGGTGAATATGAGATAACTGATGTAAACAGGGTATATCTTGAAAATGGTACTTTAAAGGTTGGGGTAATGGACAGAGGAACTGCATGGCTTGACACCGGAACTTTTGACTCACTCAGCGATGCTACTGAGTTTGTTAGAGTAATAGAAAAAAGACAAGGCCAAAAAATAGGATGCGTGGAAGAAGTAGCGTACCGAATGGGATTTTTAGACCGCGCGGGTTTAAACAGAATTGCAGACAAATATAAGAAAAGCGGGTACGGCGAATATTTGAGAAAAATAAAGTAAGAAATTTCTCTTACTCAAACACTACCACGCTCATTGATCTTTTGTAATAATTGCAGTCATTAAAATGGCTGCAATTTTATTTTTTAAAACAGGCCTTATTGAATTATTTATTCCCAAAATAAGAAACAAAGTTCAGATTTTACCGCCTGTCATAACCCCGGTTTCTTCCTATCAACCACCTACTCTTTTTCTCCCAATAACCAGTCCGAATTTAACTGTAAAGGACATGTACGCATCATTGGCGCTTCCATTACCACGACTAGTGCCAACAACGGAAACGGTAGAATGTGTTAGCGTTCTGTTGGATAGAGTTTTAGCTAGCTCTGCTGTGGCAGGGTCGAAGTAGTTTTTAAATGCTCCAGGATCTATATACGTGCCACTAACGTCGTCGAGATAGTCAGTAAAAGTGTGTCGATAGATGGCCTCGCAGCGAAAATTGTATTTTGGCGATATCTCATATTTAATGCCAATGCCTACAGGTAAAGCAAGCTGGGTAATGCTATATTGTTGCTTATAATGTGTTTCGGCAAAGGCCTGTCCTTCGGTGCGTAAAGGTCTAAGTGCAATCCATTGACCATTGTAAAAAGTTTTAGGATAAAACGAAAAATATGCTATACCTGTCAACAAATAAGGTGATATGGCTAAAGGCGTTTGAATGTTTAGAAGCGCAAGCGGATGTATTGCACCCAAAGCAGACAGTTCAAAAATGTTACTTCTAAAACTGAGATTTCTGTTTCTAATCCAGGCATTGTTACTGTTTTTATCATCACCAGCGATCGCTCCTTTCGTAAATTCAATTCTCCCCTCAACAATCCCTTTGTACGACGCTCCTACATATAGCCCAAAATTCTTCTGAAGCATTTTGCGGTCGTAAGTATGGGGCGAAAGTGACGACCCTGTCTTTGAACCAACATCTGTTATTCCCTCCATCAGACCCAGTGTTGCTCCAACCTCCCACAATAAGTCTTTGTCATAATAGTGATCGTTGTAAAAAAAATATTGACTATACGAGCGTGTTGTAATTGTCAAAAAACAGAATAGTGAAATCAGTAGCTTCTTCAAAGGCTTTTTAATACA
>JALYZZ010000552.1 GCA_030948675.1 Bacteroidota bacterium
GTTGGATACCAGGCAGTGTTGCAGTTAACCAAAGACTCAGGTAGCCAGGTATGTGCCCTTGCCCGGTCAGAAAAGAAGTTGCACAACCTGTCGCAGGCGGCCATTGCTGCAAACCCTGACTGTATCTTATTTCCTTTTAAATTTGATATTATCCACGGTGAATACGTTAAGCAACTGATACCATATTTAAAAAAAAACTTAGGAACGATTGATATACTGATAAACAATGCCGGTGCGTTGCTAAACAAGCCGTTTGAAGCATTAGATCAGCTTGATTTTGTTTCCATGCTACAAAGCAATTTTTTGGGACATGTAAAAATGATTCAAAACCTCCTTCCTTTAATGTCACCAAAGGGCGGTCATATTGTAAATATTGGAAGTATGGGCGGATTTCAGGGAAGCATCAAGTTTCCAGGGCTTGTTGCTTATTCTGCCAGCAAGGCTGCCTTGCATACTTTAACCGAGTGTCTTGCAGTGGAATTAGAAAAAACAAATATAAAAGTTAACTGCCTTGCTTTAGGATCCGCTCAAACTGAAATGTTGGAGAAAGCTTTCCCTGGCTATTCGTCTCCGGTTGAAGCATCTGAAATGGGAAAATTTGTAGCAGATTTTGCAATAACCGGCAGTAAGTTTTTTAACGGAAAAGTTTTGCCTGTATCTGTTACCACACCCTAACCCAAGCGCTTGTACTTACCCGTAATATTTGAAGCAAATTTGTGAGCCGAGAATTATGTATTAAACGATAAAGTACTAACACATAAAACAGTAGCTGCGTGTTTAACGTTTATGATGCGGCATCGGCTGGCATTTGTTTTGTAAAAATTACCAAAAAATATTATGCGCCTTGTTGCACCAATTATTGTTTTGTTGTTTTGGCTGGTTCCGTTTGCAGGTCATACTCAAAAAACGGATACATTAAGCAGCAAGCTGGATAGCCTAAAAAAACAGTCAGATACGACGGGGCAACGAAACCAGACAGAGCGAGCGTTTTACAACGAGCGTACGTCTCTCAATACAAAGGTATTCGGAACCTTATTGTTAGATGATTTTAAGCAACAGGCCCTTTCTCCACTAGATATACATGGAAGAGGATGGCTAGCCGGAGCGGCACTTGTCGGCGCTACTATAGGAATAAGCTTTGTGGATAAGCCAATACAGAAATGGGCGGCGGGATTGCGGCGAGGGAACCCAACTTTAGGTAACTACAGCAGGACAATAACAAACGTCGGCGGTATTTACGAGGTAGCAACTTTTGCCGGCATCGCTGCTTATGGCTTTATTTTTAAAAACCCTAAATTAAGAACAACAACCGCCCTTGCCACACAGGCATATATCACATCAACTTTTTGGTCGACACTTTTTAAAACAGTTTCGGGGAGGTTGCGGCCGCATGATATAGATGAGAATTCAGGTTTGAATGTTTCCCGTTTTCATGGTCCTTTTTATTCGTTGCCTTATGGTGGCAACAGCGCTTTTCCATCGGGCCATGCCACACTTGCATTTGCTGCAGCACGGGTGTATGCAATGGAATACAAAGACATTCCCGCAATCCCTATTATTTCTTATGGTATGGCCACACTTGTTAGCTTTAGCAGAATTATCGAAAACAAGCATTGGGCAACAGATATTTTTGCCGGCGCCTTATTAGGCCTCGCTTGCGGCACACAGGTGGTTAATAATTATCACCGTTATGCAAGGCTAATAAGAACCGGAAAAGTAAAAAAGAAGGGAGATCTTTCTCTAAACATACAATATATGCCTGGTGGCGGGGTAATGCCTGGTGTCATCTACAAATTCAGATGATTCTAATTTCTGAAATTCTGGGTGATCATCAAACCATAAATTCCACCATCTAAAATGCCTATTCCTACCCGGCCAAAAGCGGGGTTAAGGATATTTGCACGATGACCGGGAGAGTTCATTAGACCCCGATGACAAATATTTAAAGTTTGACCAAGTGCCAGGTTTTCGCCGGCTGCAAAAAATCTCACTTTGGCTTTTCGCATTCTGTTAAATGGTGATAATCCTTCTGGTGTTATGTGCGAGAAGTAGCCTCTCGAAAACATATCTTTTGAGTGCGCTCTCGCTACCGCCAGCATTTCATTGTCAAATGTTAAGGGTTGTAAGCCAACTTTTTGTCGCTCCTCGTTTACTAAAACCAGCATTTTTGCCTCCAGGTCTTCGCGCATTTTTGGATGGTCGTCTCTAAAAGGCAATGTTACCAGCTTTTCTGACCCCGGTTCTACAGTAAGTTTATTAATGGTTTTATTTACAGCTTCGTCAAAGACAGGAGAAAATTTTTCGTCGAGCCATTCCATTTTATCGGCCATCCGCTGAGCAAACATACTATCACGGGTTTTTGCAGAAAGACTTTCTGAAAAAGGAATGGATAACAAAAGCGCCGAAATAATGGTTGCCCAAATAACGCCGTTTAAAGCACCGGGCAGAATGCCTAAAGCATGATTGGCTGTGTTGGCATGGGCAGAATTAGGAATTGCCGCCAGTATTCTATTGATTATAAATGACAGAATTATTCGAATAACAATAAGCCCAATAATAAATGAAAGTGGAACAGTCCAAACACCGAGTTTAAGGGCATGTGCCTGTAAGAAACCAGCAATGTATGGGTAAGCTAGAAATGTAAGTATCACGCTTACCGCAAACATTAATAATTCAAGAGCGCCAAGAATGAAACCTGTTAGCCAGCCATTATAAATGGAATAAAGCACAACTACGATAAGTAGTAGATCTATCAGATTCATCTTCTATCAAAAATTTAAATATCAATGTAAAAACCACAAAAGATAGTGCCGGGCTTAATTGCAATCTGCTCAAGTAAAAAAGATAGGCTGCCTTTTTTAATGAAATTTCATGAGGGCAACTTAAAATAAATTTTCCTTTCATCATTCTCACCTATACATTTGCAGCTTGAATGGTTCCCGTATAAAAACCGGGATTAAAAGGGAAGCCGGTGTAATTCCGGCGCTATCCCCGTAGCTGTAATTGTTCATTCAAACCTCTGCAAAGGGAGTTAAAAAAACAACTTGTCAAACAAGCCACTGTGTAAAGCGGGAAGGCGATTAAGTTGGAACAAAGCCAGAAGACCTGCCTTTCAAAATTATTTTATCATCGGGCTTTCGGGTGAAAAGCAAGAGATGTAATTGTCTGTGCGCACGGGCCTTTTCATTTCTCATTATTTCTTTCGCCGAAGGTTCATAGCAAAACAAAGACTATGACCAAGCAGTTATTAGCAACAGTATTTATTTTCGCAGCCCTTGCTGCAAGCGCTCAGTCAGACACGCTGAGCGGAAACAGGCTAGACGAAGTAGTTGTGACAGCAAACAAGTTTCCGCAAAAGCAAAGTACTACGGGAAAAGTAATTAGTGTAATCACTAAAGAACAGATTGAAAAAAGCAGTGGCCGTACGGTCGGGCAACTATTGAACGAGCAGGCGGGCATTACCATAAACGGTGCTTTAAATAATTTGGGTACTAACCAAACTGTTTACATGCGTGGGGCTGCATCGGGCCGTACATTAATACTCGTTGACGGTATCCCTGTTAATGATCCAACGCTAATTACCAATGATTTTGATCTGAATTTATTTTCATTAAACGATGTAGAAAGAATTGAAATAGCTCGTGGCGCTCAATCCACTTTATAC
>JALYZZ010000721.1 GCA_030948675.1 Bacteroidota bacterium
CACCTGTAATTCCTGATACTGCTCCGCCTCCCGGGGTCGATTACACAACATGGCTGGGGCCCGCTCCTAAGCGTCCTTTCAATGCTAATCGCTTTCATTTTAATTTTCGCTGGTTTTGGGACTATGCGGGGGGATTGATGACAGACTGGGGTGTACACCTGCTTGACTATGGCCTAATAGGCATGAAAGCATCCCTTCCTCATTCTGTTTCTGCATTGGGTGGTCGGTTCGCTTATCCCGATCTTTTTGAAGAAACCCCTGATACCCTTACCACCCTTTACGAATTCGATGGTTTTAATATGATGTGGGACTCTGCGTTGGGTATCAATAACGGCCCCTATAATCGTGAACATGGTATTGCTTACATTGGCAATAATGGTACACTTATTCTCGATAGAAATGGATGGGAAGTGATAGAAGAGCGGCAGGGCAAAAACAAAGTGAACAAACCGTTTGTAAAATCTTCTGATAACGGCCTCGACAAACACATGGCAAACTTTATTGATGTAGTAAAATCACGTAAGATGGAAGACTTGCATTGCCCTATACAAGCCGGTGCACATATAGCTACTGTAGCACAAATGGGAAACATATCTTATCGAAGCGGACAGAAGGTGCAATGGAACGCAACACAAAATGCGTTTACAGATAAAGCTATTAACAGTGAATACCTAATGAAAAAATATCACAACGGTTATAAATTGCCGGAGGTTTAGCAAAAGGGTATAAAGTAAAACCTTTCAGGCACCTGACGTTTTCACGATAAAGTGAAAAATTATAGACCTCGCCAAGAAAGTTGCTAACAAAAAAGAATGATAAAAGGCAGGAAGTTGATGTACTACTTGTAGAAAGCGAATAAAAAGCTTTTGTATAACGGGCTTGATATCCTGTTACATTTGATTGAAAAAAAGGGGTGTACAAAAAATAGTAATGGTAGTAAAAGTCAGTAGTGCGCTCTTACTACCATTACTTCAACTGAAGCCATAGCAAAAATTACGATTTAGGAAAATCTGCTCCGACCGTTGTTTCTTCCCATGCATCAAAATCCTTTTTTAGCTGTTCTAATTTGTTTCGTGCACCTTTTAGTGCAGCGGCTCCCAGCAATAATCTCATTGGAGGATTTTCTGAATCTACCGCTTCAATAATGGCTTTTGCCGCCCGAACCGGGTCACCGGGCTGATTGCCGCTATAGCCGCGAATGTCGTTTTTGTTCTGCCCGGCAGTGGTTGCATAATCGTCAATAACAGTTTTGGCATTATTGGCGGAACGGCCAGCCCAGTCGGTTCTGAAACCACTGGGCGCAATCACCGTTACTTTAATGCCTAAGGGCGCCGTTTCTTTAGCCAAAGATTCTGAAAGACCATCTACCGCATACTTTGTAGCGTTGTAAAAACCGACGGCAGGAAAAGATACCAATCCGCCAATAGAGGCAATGTTTACAATATGACCTTTTCTTTGCCTGCGCATAATGGGTAGCACTTCCCTGGTCATGTTAGCGAGGCCAAAAAAGTTGATTTCAAACATTCGCCTGACTTCCTCTTCTTCACTTTCTTCAATCGCTCCAAAATAGCCAATTCCGGCATTATTTACCAGTACATCAATACGCCCAAACTTTTCCACCGCTTGCTGTACCGCGCTTTTTATATCCTCAGGCTTCGTTACATCTAACTTTACAGCGATAGATGTCTCGGGGTATTTTAAGACAATGTCATTAATGTCTTCCAGCTTTCTCGCGGTAACCACTACCTTATTTCCTGCTTCCAGTGCACCTGTTGCAAGTTCCCGTCCAAATCCGGTGGAGCATCCGGTGATCAACCATACTTTACTCATACTGTCCTTTTTAATAATTTTCTGTAGCATGTTCTATTTAAAAATCATTCCAACAACACTTTGCAAAGTGCTTATTGACGAGCAAATTCTTCATTCATTAAATTTGTTATAACCTGCATAATTCATTTCTTCTTGCTACCTGTTTCCCTATCTTTGGCCAAATTTTTTTACCGTGAAGTCCCGGAACGTTGTTTTCTTAATTCTGCTTATTCTTTTCATTGACCAGGCTTTTAAATTCTATATAAAAACACATTTCTTTATTGGACACGAAGTGAAGGTTTTGGGCATGAACTGGTTTCGTCTGCACTTCGTTGAAAATGAAGGCATGGCCTGGGGCTGGAAAATGGGGGGCGACTGGGGTAAAGTTGCGCTCACCTTATTCAGACTTATTGCTGTAATAGCAGGAATTTTTATACTTCAGGATTTTATCAGAAAAAAATACCACAACGGTTTTATTTATTGCAGCGCATTGATCTTTGCAGGTGCCTTAGGCAACCTCATTGACAGTATGTTTTACGGTCTTATTTTTACAGATAGTGATCCATACATGCAGAACATAGCAAAGCTGTTACCAAAAGGTGGGGGTTATGCAAGCTTTCTTCATGGCAAGGTGGTAGATATGCTATATTTTCCCATCATCTCTAATGCGCATTATCCCTCATGGTTCCCTTTTTGGGGTGGTGAAGACTTCGAATTCTTCAGACCGGTATTTAACGTTGCTGATGCTTCTATCTCAATAGGGGTAATTGCAATACTCATTTTTCAGAATAAATATTTTAAAAAGCACGATGAACAAATGCACGCTGCTAATGCAGAAATAAAGGTCGATGACAAAGTGCAGGTTGTGGAATAACCGAATAAGCTTTGTAGCATTTACAAGAATTAAAAAAAAGGTGAAGCGTCATTCTTCACCTTTTTTTATTGACTTTGAAATAGTATGTTATTACTATAACGGTATATTGCCCGGATTTCTTAACTAAATGAGACAAGCGCAGATGAAGCTCCAGGGCTGCTAAAATAAAAGAGGTTCTCTCTTTCAAGAAAACCTCTTAGATCTATATATTAACTCCGAAGATATTATCTAAGATGGGCCCTAAAACGGCCATTAGTAATAGGGACGGCTGCTTTTGCTGCATTTAGCGCTGTTCCGGTAAAGGTGCCACTAACAAATCTGGTAGTTGAGTCGTAAGTCGCTATTGTAATTTTCATATCTTCTGCTGGAGTTGGGTTAGTTGTGGAGGGAGGATTAGCTGTATAAATATTCACGCCGGAAGTATCAGTAACATAGTCGGTAAAATAGTAAGCAGCTAAACCTAGTTTACTACTGTAGGTTTGGTTATTAGCAAATGAGCCGGTGGCAGAAAATGCCCCAAACTGAATGGTGGTATCTGCTCTTGGAAGGGTGTAACCAAAGAAAATAATACCCTTCGCGCCATTTATAAGCGTATCGAAAACATCATAAAAAGGACCATGGAATACTTTTCCGCCTGCAGTAAACTGCCAGGCAGTATCAGAATCGTTGATTGCGCTATTTCCGGTGCTTCCAGCGGCAACGGTTACATTAAAGCTGCAATTGCTGCCACCAGCACTTACAGGAATTGCGTTTGTACCTGCCTTAGTTGGTGTTCCGGTTCCCTGCAAGGTAATTGTTTGGGGGCCTAGTGTGGTAAAATTTCCTGATCCGCTAAAGGATATACCGGCAACAGGTGTGGTTGTAACGTTGTAGCTTCCTAAAGCTGTTACATTAACCTGAAGGTCTACCTTGTTATTGGTGGTAAGAGGTATACCAGTAGTATAAATACCTTTTACATTTGCACTTGAGCAACTGCCTGGTGAACCTGCCAGGGTAAACGTGCCAGGAGTTTTGCCAATAACAGTTACTGTAAAACTGCAAAAACTAGTGTCAAAAACTACATTGAAAGTAGTTGACTTAGCTAAAATGGGGCGACCTGTTGCCTTTAACTGTATCATTTGCACACCGGCTACTACTACACCTGAATCCTGAAATGAAAAGCCGTTTTGTGTATCCGTGAAAATTCTGTAGCTACCTGCTGTTGCAATATTGACCCTGACAGTAACATAGTTATTACCTCCAAGCGAACTGTCAACCATATACACACCACTAATTGCTGCCATTTGACAATTGCCGGCAGAGTCTAATAAAGATCCACTTGCCACTTTACCTGCAAATCCGCTCTCTAAACTCAACTCTTTTTGACATGCGACAAAAAGAAAAAGGCCTGCAATAATAATTGACAAATACTGTAGTGCTTTCATAATAACAAAGAAAAAGTTTTTTGTTGAAAGATAAGAAACCAAAGATCCCTGATGAAAACAATAACACTGCCTTTACGTACTAGTACCCCTTAAAATACAGCTCATTTGTCTATTTTAACTTTTTGCTAATCTTTGGCAGAAACAAAGAAGTTAGAAATAGGGGGAAAGACAAGGCATACAACTACATAAACAATCATCCACTAAGCAACAATATTTGCCATCTCTAATTTCTTATTTTTTAATAGATGGTCTATGTTACACAAGGTTACTTCTGCAATTTGGTCAAGTGCTTCATTGGTAAAAAAGCCCTGATGTGCAGTAATTAAAACATTAGGAAAGCTGATTAATCGCGAGATGACGTCATCTTGTATAATACCGGCAGAAAGATCTCTGAAAAAGAGTTTTTCTTCCTGTTCATACACATCAATTCCAACGTAACCCAATTTGCCTGACTTTAGCCCTTCAATAACCGCTTTTGTATCAACCAAACCGCCACGACTTGTATTTATTAGCATTGTCCCCGCTTTCATGTGATCAATAGTAGTTGCATTCACCATATTGTGGGTTTGCCCGGTAAGTGGTGAGTGAAGAGAAATAATATCACTTGATGCAATTACGTCGAGCAAAGGAAGATAAGTAACCCCTAGTGCTTCCATTTCCCCGTTAGCAATCAGGTCAAAGGCAAGTACTCTACAACCAAAACCAAGCATTATTTTACAAAATGCCTGGCCGATATTTCCAGTACCAATTACACCAACTGTCTTTCCATGCAGGTCAAAGCCCAGCAATCCGTTCAACGAAAAATTTTGCTCACGTACCCTGTTGTAAGCCTTATGTGTTTTTCGATTTAGTGTTAAGATCATTGCCACGGCATGCTCTGCAACCGCTTCAGGTGAATATGCCGGTACCCGGCAAACTTTTATACCACTTTCTTTAGCAGCAGCAAGGTCAACGTTATTAAAGCCTGCACAGCGTAGCGCAATTATTTTTACCCCGTTTGCTGCCAAACATTCGATTACAGTCCTGTTTACTTTATCATTTACAAACACACAAACTGCATCACTTTTTTTAGCCAGGTCTGCTGTTTTTTCATCTAAACCCGTTTCCAGAAACTCGAGATCGAAACCAAAGTCCTGGTTGTGTTTTATAAAGAAGTCTTTGTCGTAGGGCTGGGTAGAAAAAAAAGTGATCTTCATGGGCAAATCTACCAATTGTAATACTTGAAGGTGGCAATAGTTATTACGGTCATAAAAAATGAAAAGCCACCTTGATTAACAAAGTGGCCAATAGAATTTAAGCCGGATACTGCATATGCCGGTGCAGATGAACGAAATGCGTCGCAACAAAAGCTTCATCGCGGATTTTAGCTGGTAACCAAGATGTACTATTTTATGTCTCCCACCATGTTTCCCGGAACGACCCATTGGTCAAATTCTTCGGGTGTAACATAGCCAAGTTTTACGGCCATTTCTTTCAACGTTGTTCCTTCTTTATGCGCTTTTTGTGCAATTTCGGCCGCCTTGTAGT
>JALYZZ010000684.1 GCA_030948675.1 Bacteroidota bacterium
TCATCTGACAGTTCGTTGCCTTTGTCTGAGTCTTTAAAAGATTGCTCACCATATGTGCGCACCATTAACCTGCTTAATTCACCGACTTCTTCCATTAAAATACCAAGATTGGTAAGCTCATTGTAGTAACGCACTCCTACAGTTTTTATCCATTCGTCTACTTTTTGCTGCGCTTCTTTGAGAGTTATTTCCATTAATGCTCTTTTAATTTTTTAACCTGTTGGCCCGTCCCGGAAGTACAAAAAAACCTCCCAAACAGAGAATATTATTCTTTATTCTTCGAGTCAATTACTATTGTAACAGGACCCTCGTTTACTAATTCCACTTGCATATCAGCCCCAAAAATCCCCGTTTCAATCTCTTTTCCCAGGTCTGCTTTTAGTTGTTCAATCATCTTTTCGTACATCAGTATCGCAAAATCGCTTTTTGAAGCGCGGATGTAAGAAGGTCTGTTACCTTTTTTTGTGCTTGCATGCAGCGTAAACTGGCTAACCACTAGTATCCTTCCGTCTACTTCTTTTACACTTCGGTTCATCACCCCTTTTTCAACAGTAAAAATTCTCATGTTAGCTACTTTATTGCTAAGCCACTCAATGTCTTCGTTAGTGTCTGCATCTTCAATACCTACCAGCACAAGCAAGCCGCTCTCTATTTCACCTGTTATTTTCTCATCAACCTTAACACATGCTTTGCTAACCCTCTGTATAACTGCTCTCATTTGAATCTTTTTCCCTGTAATTTTATCTTTATGAAGGTAAATGTTTACAGCGAAATTGTTTTTAGTACAGCAAGAAGCGGCGGCAAGGGAGGGCAAAATGTAAATAAAGTTGAGACAATGGTAGAGGGCAGGTGGAATAGCAGCAACTCAATGCTTTTTACTGCTGAAGAGAAACAAATACTGATTGAAAAACTGGCTAATAAAATTACGTTAGAAGGAATGTTGCTGGTAAAGTCGCAAACAGCCAGAACACAATTAGGAAACAGGGACGAAGTAGTAAGAAAGATAAACACGCTGATAGAACATGCACTTTTAAAAAAGAAAGCAAGGATAGCGACAAAACCCTCCAGGACAAGCAAAGAAAAACGAATAGAATCCAAAAAGATAACGTCTGAAACAAAAAACAACCGGAAAAAAATTGAATTTTAAAAAAGCTTTTCCTCTATATACTTATAACTTTTTTTTCTTAACGAAGGAGTGTCTTGCTTAACAATTTGATATTGATCTTCCAAGACTCAGTTATTTTTGTTTAAATAATTGAATCACTTGAGCGGATTAAAAAAACTGGCGGGGCAGACAATGTGGTATGGAGTTAGTTCTATTGCTGCACGTTTTATTAACTATTTGCTTACACCTTATTTAACCGATGCATCTGTTTTAAAGGTAGCTAATTATGGTAAAATGAGTCTTGTGTACGCTGCTATTCCGCTGCTAAACGTACTTTTTACATACGGTTTTGAGACGGCCTATTTTCGCTTTTCGCAACGCAAAGAATATCAAAACAGCATTTATAGCACCGCCAGTATTTCTCTTTTTCTTTCGACTATTTTACTCTCGTCTTTATTGTGGATCTTTCGTCGCACGCTTGCAGCTTTTGCCGGTATTGCAGACGACTCACAACTGATTGAGCTGACAATTTTTATAGTTGCACTCGATACTTTGAATACCATTCCTTTTGCAAAGCTAAGGCTTGAAGGAAGGCCGGTAAAATATGCACTTATACGGGTCTCTAACATATTTGTATACATCGCTGCTACTGTTTTTTTCTTATCCTTTTGCCCCAAAATGCTTGCAGCTAATCCCAATAGCTGGATCAGTTTTTTTTATCGCACCGATGTCAACCCGGTAAGTTATATCGTTGTTGCCAATCTTTTTGCATCAGCCTCTACACTTGTATTGCTAATGGGTCAAATAGGCGCAATAAAACTTCATTTTAATATAAAGCTTTGGAAGGAAATGATGGTGTATTCTCTTCCGCTTATAATTGTAGGATTAGGCGGCATGATCTATGAGACATTTGACCGGTTAATGTTGAAC
>JALYZZ010000690.1 GCA_030948675.1 Bacteroidota bacterium
GTATTCCTGGTTGTACATATACTTACCTCATTAACCCTGGTCTTTGCCCAGGACGACATACCTGGTAAAGAAATTTTTCACTATGTTTTTCCTGCGTTTATTGAAGGTACTGTAAGGCAAAAGTCGGGTGAAACGAATAAGGCTTTATTCAATTACAACTCAGTAACAGAGGAAATGATATTTGATCAGGGAGGCCAGCAACTGGCATTGGATAAAATAGAAAATGTTGACACTGTATATATTCAAAACAGAAAGTTTGTTCCTTTTGGAAATGTATTTTATGAAGTTGCTACTACGGGAGCTATGCCTTTGTTTATACAACATAAAACACAACTGATACCTCCCGGTAATAACACCGGAATGGGTTCATCACAAACCGCCGCTATCACGAATATCAGCGATTTAAAAGCAGCGGGATTAGCTTATAAACTAAAGCTTCCTGATGATTACAAAGTAATGAACAAGACCATTTACTGGTTGAGGAAGAATAACAATTATTACATTATTAAAGCAGAAAAAAATATAGAGGACTTGTTTCCTGATAAAGCAGACGCAATAAAAAAATACGTAAAAGACAACAAAGTAAATTTCAAAAATTCACAGGATTTGATAAAGGTTGTTCAGTTTTGTAATCAATAAAAATTTTCAGGCTCTTAAAACGATTTTCCTGTGTAGTTAAGCAGGTATGCATTTGTGCAAAAGCTACATTTTAAATCTCCCCTGCGAATTAATTGCTTCCCAACTTTCATCCATTCTTTTGAAAAGGCTTTTTAACTAAAACTTAGAACCCTGCCAGTAGTAAGAAGCTTTAATGGAAAATAAAGAAGAGATAAAAATATTACATTGCGGTTTATTAATTTCAGATAATAATACGTGGGTTAATTCTAATGATTCGCTTTATATTAATATTTCTATTGTCGGCAATTGTTCTAAACGGTTATACACAAACCGGCAACAATACGTTGTTTCGTTTACTCCCTTCCTCGCAGACAGGCATCAGTTTTTCCAATAAATTAACTGAAAGTGACAGCCTTAATATTTTAAACCAGGCAAACATTTACAATGGTGGCGGGGTTGGAATTGGGGATTTTAATAACGACGGTTTGCCTGATATCTATTTTGCCGGCAATATGGTTTCTAACAAATTGTACCTGAATAAAGGCGCTCTAAAATTTGACGATATAACCACAGCAGCAGGCGTTAGTGGTGCAGGAAGATGGTGTACCGGGGTGTCTGTGATTGATATTAACAACGATGGTTTTTTGGATATTTATGTCTGTGCATCTTTTCTGCAAAAAAATATACTTGGACGTACAAATCTTCTGTACATAAACCAGGGTTTGAATAAGGATGGCATTCCGTCTTTTAAAGAGTCTGCCGCGGCTTATGGGTTAGCCGATACCAGTTTTAGCACCCAGGCCTATTTCTTTGATTACGACAAGGATGGGGACCTCGATATGTACCTGGTAATAAATGAAATATATGATCCTAAAACACCTATTAAATTTCGCCCTAAAGTGGTTGATGGCAGCGCAATAAATACTGACAGGCTATATCGCAATAATGGAGACGGAACATTTAAAAATGTATCTAAAGAGGCAGCTATTTTAATAGAAGGGTGGGGCCATGCGGCATGTATCACAGACATAAACGGGGATGGCTGGCCCGATGTGTATGTAGCCAATGACTTTGTTTCAAATGACCACTGTTATATCAATAATAAAAACGGAACTTTTACCGATCGTCTTGGGGAGTACTTCAAACACACCGGATGGAATGCTATGGGAACCGATGCTGTTGATATAAACAATGACGGCTTTGTTGACTTCATTTCTCTGGAAATGCTTCCTGAGAGTAATATGCGGAAGAAGCGAATGCTGAGCGGCAATGAATATTACAATTATACAAACGCCGCAAAATTTGGTTATCAGCATCAGTATGTAAGAAATGTGCTTCAACTGAATAGCGGAACTATCCCCGGCTCGCACCCTGTCTTTAATGATATCGGTTATATGGCAGGTGTGTACCAGACAGACTGGAGCTGGTGCCCTCTTGTTGCTGATTTTGATAACGATGGTTTACGTGACCTCATTATTTCTAATGGCTTGCCGCGTGACGTTACCGATCTCGATTATATTGCCTATAACAACGGTCAGGGAGGCGCTGGCGGAAAGTACTCCCTGTCAATGACAGATTCTTTGCCGGTTGTTAAATTGGCCGATTATGCATTTAAAAATACAAATGGTCTTTTATTTGAAAACACCACCAGAGCGTGGGGTTTAGATAAACCTGCATTTTCAAACGGTGCTGCTTATGCAGACCTGGACAATGATGGCGACCTCGACGTGGTAGTAAACAATATAAATGATGAAGCTTTTGTGTATGAAAACACCTTAAATAGTACCGGTCAAAAAAGTAATACACATACCTTGACTGTAAAGATTGAAGGGCAGGGAAAAAACATTAACGGGATTGGTGCTATGCTTCGTGTTTATTATGCCGGCAGACAGCAATTGTACGAACACCAACCCACCCGCGGCTATTTATCTACGGATGATTACAGGGCTCATTTTGGATTAGGAGCGGTTACACAAATTGATTCTTTAAGAGTAATATGGCCTGATGGCAAGACACAACTGCTCACTAACATTGCAGTTGATAAGACTATTACTGTTTCCAGTAAAGATGCAACAGTACCAAACAAGATTATTTCTCAGAATAATGATGCCCCTTTTTTTGTTAATGCATCAGCCCGGTACGGCATAAAATTCAAACCAAAGGAAAGAGATTTTGTTGATTACAATATTCAGCCAACTATACCTCACAAACTTAGCCAGTACGGACCCGGCATTGCTGTTGGCGATATAGACAATAATGGCTTTGAAGATTTTTATATAGGTGGATCTTCAGGTAATCCGGGAGTGTTTTTTATGCAAAGTGCTCTTGGAAAATTCACTTTGGATTCTACCCGCTTTTTGCAAAAAGAAGACCGGCTGTATGAAGATATGGGCGTTCTTTTGTTTGATGCTGACAACGATAAAGATCTCGACTTGTACATTGTAAGCGGTAGTTACGAGATACCACCAAACCACGCAATAAGCAACGATAGATTGTTTTTGAATAATGGGAAAGGCAGGTTTGTAAAAAGTACTAATGCCCTTCCCAAAGACTCCGCTAACGGCTCATGCGTAAGGGCAGCGGATATAGATGGGGATGGAGATCTCGATCTGTTTGTTGGTGGTCGCGTAGTATCGGGTGCATATCCTATTACTCCCAAAAGTTTTATCTTAAAAAACCAGAACGGTAAGTTTACAGATGTAACATTGGATTATTGCCCCGAGTTGCAGTACATCGGGATGGTTACAGATGCATTGTGGACTGATTTTGACAATGATGGCAAAATAGATCTTATTGTTACCGGAGAATGGATGCCGGTAACATTCTTTAAGAATACAGGAAAAAAATTGGTTAAAGTAACCAATACAGGTATAGAAAATCACCTGGGATGGTGGAACAGTTTGACAGCGGGCGATTTTGACAACGACGGAGATATAGATTATATAGCCGGTAACCTCGGCTTAAACACCAATTACAAAGCTTCTGCATCTGAGCCAATCACTATTTTAGCAAAAGACCTTGATAATAACGGGTCTTTAGATGCAATGGTGTTCTGTTATCTCAAGGCAGAGGATGGCACAATGAAACCATACCCAATGACGACAAAAGATGATATGATAAGCCAGTTGGTTTCCATAAGAAAAAAATATCCAACTTATAAAGCATATGCCGTTGCCACAATGGATGATTTGTGGAGCAGTAAGGACAAGCAGGATGCGATAATGTTTCAGGCGAATGACATGGCGTCTTCTTATATTGAAAACCAAGGCAACGGACATTTTTCAATAAAGCCTTTACCGCTTCAGGCACAAGAAGCGCCGGTATATGGTATGCTAAGTGAAGATGTTGACGGCGATGGCAACCTGGATGTAGTAATGGTAGGCAACGATTATGGAATAGAACCGTACAGTGGCAGGCATGATGCATTTATGGGGCTTTGTTTAAAAGGTGATGGAAAAGGAAATTTCAGCAGCATGACTGTAGCTCAAAGCGGATTTTTTGTAAACGGTGATGCAAAAGGATTAGCACAAATTCATACCGCAAAAAATGAAGATTTGCTGTTAGCCACACAAAACCAGGACAGCCTCGTTGCTTTTTCAAGAAATACATCAAACGCTGTTGCCGTTTCTAGATGGATTAACTTAAACCCTGATGATTTTGCGGCAGAACTTATCTATAAAGACGGCAGAAAAAGAAGGGTCGAATTCTACTATGGTTCTACCTATTTATCTCAATCATCAAGGAAAATACCTTTTGAAAAAGGGATGCAGAAAATGACTATTATTAATTTCAAAGGTGTTAAAAGAGAAGTATTATGAAATCAGTAATCATGATACTTTTTCTGGTTGTTCCAGCATGTTTTTTCCATAATAAGGCAGCAGCCGGATGGAAGGACAAAACCGAAAACGCTGATTATATACATCGTTCCATCAAAGAGGTAACTGATGTAATGGTTCATGATATTTATGCTCCACCTGTTGCCTGCCGCACGTATGCATATGTGTGTATAGCAGCGTATGAAGCGGTCATTCCTCAAAATGCCGGTTACATAAGTTTTGCAGGACAGTTGCATCAATTGAAACCCATTCCCAAACCGGAAGCAGGCAAAGAATATAGTTCATCTCTTGCTGCTGTTGAGGCTATTCTTACTGTCGGTAAAGCGCTGGTAGTTTCAGAAGAAATGATTGACAGCTTTAAAGTAAAACTTTTGCAGGAGTTTAAAAATGATGGAATGCCTGAAGAAGTTTTTAAAAATTCTATTGCTTACGGACAGAAGGTAGCGGAAGATATACTTAGCTGGGCTTCACAAGATAACTATAAACAAACCCGTACATATCCTAAGTACGCTGTAAGCGATGAACCGGCAACATGGAAGCCGACTCCGCCTGCATATATAAAAGCTATTGAACCACATTGGAACAAGATCAGGACTTTTATTATTGACTCGGCTTCTCAATTCAAACCTGTACCACCAACCCCTTTTTCGATCAATAAAAATAGTAAGTTTTATAAAGAGGCGGTGGCTGTGCGGGATATAGGTTTAAAGCTAACGAGGGAACAGGATGAAATAGCAAATTTCTGGGACTGCAACCCTTTTAAGATGAATGTAAGAGGACATGTAATGTTTGCCACCAAAAAAATATCTCCCGGAGGCCACTGGATTAATATAACAAGATTGGTTTGCAAAAAAGCAAATGCCAACCTGGTAAAATCGGCAGAAGTTTATGCCAGCCTGGCTATTACGCTTGCCGATTGTTTTATCAGTTGCTGGGATGAAAAATACAGGAGTAAAGTAATTCGCCCCGAAACATACATCAACCAGTATATTGACCCTCAATGGGTTCCTTTGCTTCAAACACCCCCATTTCCGGAATATACAAGCGGACATAGTGTAGTATCTGCAGCAGCAT
>JALYZZ010000732.1 GCA_030948675.1 Bacteroidota bacterium
ATCTGCTACAACTACCAGGCTCCAGCCGTTATCAAGATCTTTAAAAGTAAAATGGTCCTCTCTAAATGAACCGACATTCGCATGCGAACGACCACGTTTAGAAGAAACAAGAATGTGGCGGTCGCCAAGCGGGGCAAAGGTGGTTACATTGTCCTCTTTCCAAAATCGATCATTTTTGTCACTTTCTATGTTTTTCCACAAGCTTCTTGGATCGGGGTTAATGATTAGCTTTATGTCCTTTTCGTTGAATGGTGCGTCCTCAGCTTGCCCATCCATCTTAAATTTAAAAATGACTTTTATATCCCCGCTTTCTGTTGGCACGCCTGTAATCTGTTTTGTACGTTCATCGTACCTCAAACCGACCTCGTTTAATCCTTTAAACTCGTAACTGGTAATCCCCTTCCAGTTGAACTTCTCAAAATCAAACTTCGTTTCATACGGCTTGCCTACCGTAGCATTTAATACCCGGATGCTTTGTTGTACAATATCAGCTATTCTTTCTTCTACTTTCGCCTGAGACATAAGCTCGTTCTGATTTTTCAAATATTACATTGGTTACTCCACGGCTTTGTGTACCCACCCGCGTCAATCTTATGTGCTTTGCTTTTTTGACATACCAGTATCATTATCACCCGCATTGAAAAGTAAAAACAGATTTAAGCAACAATGTTTAGCTCGGAGGGTGGCGGTGGCAGTTCTCCAAGCCCTGTCAGTTCCTTGCCCCCATCTTCGACCTTTGTAGAAGTGACGCCTATGGAAGCTGTTACCCATGTAAAAAATTTTGCAATACTTTGACTGTCAGCAGTATCAAGGCTAACGACATTTTCAGTGATCTGCTTAAGCAGGTTAGAGTCGGCTCCGCTACCTGCAGCACACGCAACGGTGTATGCAGTCTTCCGTTTTTTAAATTCTTCCAAACCACTCTGCCAGTCGTCTGTAGGTATGCCGTCAGTCATTATAAATACCAGAGGCTTCCAGTCGCCTTTTTGTTCGGCGGTAGTTTTTGCAACTTCGGTATCAATACAGGTAGAAACTACTTTTAAAGCATCTCCAAGACAGGTTGTTCCTGTTGCTTTAATATCAACCATTTGAAACGAAGCAAGGTCTGTAAGCGGAATAACCTGTTTTGCGACACTGTCAAATGTAATAATGCTGATAAAAGCAGTTTCGATCGCCTGCGGATTTTGCCGTAACGAGCTGATCATAACCTGCACCCCATTCTTTACAGCTTCAATAGGTTCGCCGGTCATTGAGCCGGAGGTGTCTAACAACAGATAAACGGGTAATCTTCTCATTTTTATAAGTATTAAATTTTGTCGTCTATTTTCAGGATAATCTTTATGCAAATCCTGCGCCTACACCTGCAGCACCTCTCCGGCTATAAATTTGTTAGCTTAATAGGCCTTTTCATATTATTGTTGTTCCGGGTCATAAGCAGAAGATTTTAAAAAATGGCGTACTATTAGTTGCGGAAAAACTATCTGAATACTTGTGTTCATTATAAAAAAAGTCCTTTACAAACCCTACGAATCTGCTGGGTTTGTAAAGGACTACAAGTAAAAAAAATGAAAGAAATTTACAAGGTTCTTATCTTAACATTACGAAAAGCAACTTCGTGTCCGTGATCCTGAAAAGCAATCTTACCTTTTGGAGTAGCGGCAAAATCTTGCCAACCTTTAAATTTGCTATTTTCAATTAAACTTTTCCACTCGTCTGTTCCCTCTTGCATATCAAACGTTTTAATACCGTTGAAATATAAGGTCAAATGACCTTTTTTCTGAATAATTCTTGCTTCGTTCCATTGCCCTACCGGCTTTGGTTTCGATAAGTCTGCAGTACCAGACAGGTCATATAACAACCCAGCAAGGTGATTAGGTTTTTTATTGTCCGATGCTTTTATGTTGTCGAGCACCTGCATCTCTAAACCGGTGCTGTAAGTGTTGGCGTACTTTTTATCTTCTTTTACATTGAAGATAATTCCACTGTTTCCTTCTTCGGATATTCTCCACTCAGTAGAAAACTCATAATTCTCAAAATCCTGGTCGGTGACCAGGTCTCCGCCCTGGCCCTTTATTCTTGCTTTTGGATCCAGCATAATTGACCCGTCAACTATCTTCCAAATGGCAGGAATAGTAGTTTTGTTGTACCCGTGCCAGCCAGCAGTCGTTTGCCCATCGAACAATAGTATCCATCCATCTTTTTTTTCTTTGCTTGATAAAGTATTCGGCGGTTGGCTTGCCTCTTGATTTGCCTGCTGTGGTCGAGCAGGATGTTTGGCAGAAGAGCATGCACAAAAAATACCTGCAACGATGCAAAAAGTGAAAATTGAAGTTTTAAGCATATGTGGTTTTTGAATTTAACTTTAAAATTGATTGTAATTTATAAACTAAAGCGTTTACCTGCCTTAATGATTTTTATTCGATGCAGTATTTAATCATCCGCATCCTTCTCGCCCACAATCTGTACAAAAGCAGATCGCTTTGCACCTGGGAAAGGAATATGTTCTCCTTTTACTGCATGCCACAGCACTTCATTAAATTCAAGATCCGGCGCTGCATCTTCTTTGCTCAAGTCAAATTTTTCTGACTTCTGTTGCCATTTATTTACGGCAACATTTCTTTCATTCAGATCGATATTTGGCTTTTGTAAAACAAAAGGCGAAGGCTTTGCCACGTTATTAAAGGAGCGCCACATAGGTACCGCAGCAGCATCGTATTGGGTCATAGGAGGTACACCTAATATAAGCTCCATTGTTCTTAGTAAAGAAGTGGTGGAATATGCGGTGTGATCTACAAAATGTCGCCTTACCAAACCACCAGCAACATACGCAGTAGTTCGGTGCGCATCCACGTGGTCTGCGCCGTTTTGCGCATCATCCTCAATCATAAAAATGGCAGTCTCATTCCATATTGGGCTTTTTGATAAATAATCTACCAGCATACCAATAGCGTAATCGTTGTCGGCCACATGGGCATAAGGTGTCGGTCTTCCTTTTCTCAATCCCTCGGTATGATCTGTTCCCAATCTCAAGCTATTAAACCGGGGAACCGCATTTATAGCAATCAAAGAGTCAAAATCATGCTTCCATTGAGTAAATCGTGTGGTATCAGGTATACTTAAATTGAAACCTGCAAAACCTGGACATACGTGCCCCTTTAATTCGTCAATATTTGCCTTGCCATTGTCAGCAAATTCACCATAACTGCGGTAGCTAACGCCACTTCTTTTGCAGGCATTCCAGATAAATCCACCCTTGTTATTTCCGAGCGGATCTTTGCCCTCACCCGGATACGCTCCGCCCCTGCCACCATAACTTGTTGGCCAGGTCTTTTCAACGAAGTCATTTGCGTATGCACCCATTGTCCAGTTATGTCCGTCAGCACTAACTTCGGCATCTGCGTAAACGTTATCTAGCAACACAAAATCTCTAGCTATAACATGAAGGTTTGGCGTTACTTTTTCGCCAAACAAAACCAGCGAAGGATCTCCATTACCTTCAGGAATATCGCCCAGTACCTGGTCGTAAGTCCTGTTTTCTTTAATCACATAAAAGACATACTTGATTGGCGATTTTTGCCCCTTTGTCATCGGTATAGGATTATTAGCAGTTCCTTCTGCAGTCATTTCTTTTTTCTTAGTGTAAAGGGTATTATTATATACTGCCTTTGAATAAACCATTAATTGCTTGTCATCGGGCTCATTTATAATACTAAGTGTACCCTTAAAAAGACCGGCAATGTACTGTACCGTTGCCGGTTTTGTACTATCACCTACATGGTGCCCAACTACCTGTGCCGGAGCGACGGGATTTGGACCGCGGGGATTTGCCATAGACGTAAAGCCTTTACCATTAGCTACCCAAATATTTTTTCCAATCACTTTTACGTTGGTCGGGTACCATCCCACAGGTATAAACCCTCTTGCCTTACTCAATCCTGGTTTAGACACATCAAATACTGCGAGGCAATTGTTCGTTGCATTAGCGATATAAATTGTTTTTTCATCAGCACTTAATGCAAGACCGTTGGGGGTAGAGCCGTTGAGGGCATCAGCATACAAGGCAGTATTCAGCGTTTCAATAACTGCATTCTTAGTAAGGTCGATAACTGATACTGTATTTTCGTTTCCATTGCACACATAGAGGTAGCGTTCATTTTTAGACAATACCATTTCATTTGGATTGTCGCCTAGTGCTATTGGCTGTTTAAAAGTTTTACTTTCTGTGTCAAACACCAACAGCTTATCGCAGCCCCAGCAAGTAATGAATAACTTATGTTTAGTTGGCGACAACAGGCATGTATATGCTTCATCTGGTAGTGTGTATTGCTGAGAAATCTTCTTTGTCGACAGGTCTACCACATACAAACTTTTGTTGTTTTTGGTAACGACATAAAGCATGTTGTGTTGATTATCTACGACTAGTCCTGCCGGAGAAATTTTTTCAGGCCACGGCTTGCCAAGTATTATGCTATCGCTAAGTCTTAATTTGCTATTGCTGACATCGTACTGCAAAATCCTGTTATCATTTCCTCCGGAGGCGTATAAGAACTTTTCGTCTCCACTGAAAGAAAGACCATACCAAGACTTAGGAATGATTTTTGAGTCAAGCTGCTTCTGGCGCGCTACATCAAAAAGCTGGATGCTTTGAACGCTCTGCCCGTTATTAGTAACAGCAACATATTTACCTGACCGGCTTACCACCATGTTTAATGGCAGATCGCCTAAAGGGAGACTTTTACCAACAGGAGTAAGACTCCATCCGTTGGGAAGTTTCACTCTTCCTTTTTCAATTTGCTGTAGCGGTTGAGAAAACGAAGTGATGGTAAAAAGGCAAAAAACCAACGTGACAGAATAGCATTTCATATTTTATCGGGGGTTTTGAAATTAAAGCAAAGCAAAAAATTATTACCAGACAAGAATCTGGTACAGTACTTTACCGCCCTGACTTTAAAATTCTAAAAATAATCATTAAAGGCAATTCCTCATGCTTCTAACATTTCTGGTAACAAAAGTTTAATAGCTAAAGAGGAAAGAGGTGGCAAAAGAATGAGTAATCGGTAAAAAGGATAGAATTGAATGTTGCATTTCAATGCCTGGACAACCAAAGAATAAAGCTGGTCTGTTATAATCTTTAGGTTGATTCAGAGAAGCTAATCAAATTTTACTTCAGCACACATCCACTAGAAAGCAATTGTAAGTCCGGCGGCCAAACCAAATGAATTAAGATAGGTTTTTACGGGGGCATCTTTATTTATTGCACTTAATGCAAAACGGGAAACAGGGGTTACACTCAGGCCAATATTTCTGGAGAAATAATAAGTAGCTGACAGGCTTATAGAACCGTTTACGTAAGAAGAGTTTAAACCTTCTATTTTGTCGAGGTTTGATTTTTCAATTCCTCCCTGTGCTGCAATTTCTGTTTCAATTCTGCCTTTGGTTAAAAAGTTCGCAGTTAAGCCCGCGGCAGGTTGCAAAGTAAACCTGCGTGCTAGTGGCAGATTGTAAGAAACGGCAAACGGAATAGACGAATACTGTAAAGTGTTTTTAGAAGACAGGGCAATAATACTATCTCCCGCAACAGGTTGACTTCCTGATTTTACTGTTACATAAGAATATCCGGCCGAGCAATTGAAACGATAATTGATATTTCCCCTGTTATCAGGACGGGCAAAAATAGTTTTGGGCTGTATATCAGTGGTCAGGGTCGAAAAAATCAAACCCGATTGGAGCTTCCAGTTTTTGCCAATGTTGTAACCAACAATTACACCCTTACTGGAAGAATTGCTGATTTTTTCTTTGCTTTTAATCTCATTTCTATCGTCTTCCCTAAAGTTGTGATGGTCATTATCAACCCGGCTTGAAACAAAATCGGGAGAATAAAAAACGGTTGCAGAAAACTTAGAGC
>JALYZZ010000707.1 GCA_030948675.1 Bacteroidota bacterium
TATTTAGCAGATCGGGCAGGCTTTTGCGCTGTAGCTCATTATTGCGCAATTGTATCTTGTACTCGTCTTCGCCTTCTTTTATTTTCGACACTTCCCTTCCAAACAGGGCTGTACGCAGCGCCATACCAATCTGTGCTGTAGATACACCTTCTATCATTGCTTTTTCACGGTCTATAGAAAGGCTAATTTCGGGGTTGGTTAGATCAACGTCTAACTTCAATTCTTCTACTCCTGGTATCTGTCGGTTATCCAGATAGTTTTTAAGATCGACAGCAGTTTTTGTCAACAGCTCAAAGCTTTCGCTTGATACTTCAACATTAATAGGCGGTTCTGTTGGCGGCCCGGCTGCTTCCTGGGCCACAGAAATTGTTGCACCCGGAATACCTTTCATAGCAGCCCTGATCGAATCTAAGTACGGAGCAGAGGACTGGCCATTTCGCTTTTCATACTCAACAAAAGAAACCTGTACCCGCCCAAGTTCTGGCCGCGTACTTCTATCGCCGCTAGCAGGATCAGAAGCGCCAATAGCAACATTCGAGATGACGCTTTCTACTATCGGATTCATTTTTCCATTCTCGTTACCTAGTACATGATTCACTTTTGCTTCTAAAGTACGGGTAACGGAGTCAGTATAATCAACACTTGATCCAACTGGTAGCTTTAGGTACACGTATATTTGGTTTGGATCTCCTTTGGGAAAAAACACTACAGGAACTTTTCTAACAGAAAATAAAACAATCGAAAAAATAAATAAACCAACTGTACCTAATAATAAATGAACGGGCCTCCAACCTACTAAGGCCCATCTTAATAAATTTTCGTAGCGGCCCATAATTCCGGGAAGCGCGCGGTTTTGAAACTTGTGTATCAACCCCTCGAACACGTAAGTATTCAGCACTACCAGCAGCGCAAAAAAGATGAGCAAGTTGCCTGCAAAATGAAATCTCAAGACATCCAATATGGCTCCTAATGCCAGCAATCCAATAAACACCGGGCTTTTGAAAATGGCTTTTTTTGCACGCTTGGTTTCTCCCTCCGGATGGTTCATAAAATCAACCGCAAACACCGGGTTCATTATAAAAGCGACTACTAACGAAGCAGCCAGCGTAAAAATCAGCATTGTTGGCAGGTAAATCATAAACTTACCAATAAGCCCCGGCCAAAAAAGCAAAGGGAAAAACGGTGCAAGTGTGGTTAAGGTACCAGCCAGTACAGGTATGAAGACTTCACCCGCAGCTATTCTTGCAGACAATGCAGAAGTTAGCTTACCCCTTCCTTCCACAAATATGCGGTGTGTATTTTCGATGACAACAATTGCATCATCCACTATTATTCCTAAACCAAACAGCAAGGCAAAAAGCACCATAAAATTTAACGTGACGCTAGAACCAGTAATCAGTTCTGCCGCTGGCAAAAACAGAAAGGCAACGAACATACTGAGTGGAACAGACAACGCTACAAAAAAAGCATTGGTGACACCCATAAAAAACATCAGAATAAGCAGTACAAGTATAAAACCAATAACAATAGAGTTTACGAGGTCTTTAAATGAAGTTCTGGTAGCTTTACTTAAATCTCCTGTGATTACTACATTCAAATTCTTGGGAATAGTGGTGCCCTTCATTTCTTCCACTGCTTTTTTAACCCCATCGGCAGTTTCTATAAGATTTTCTCCCGCGCGCTTAATCATGTTAAGCGTTACGACGTTTTTACCATTCAAACGCGCATAACTTTCCCTTTCCTTTACCGCATCCCGTATTTCTGCTATGTCTTTCAGGTAAATTGGTGCATTCGATGTGTTTCGCACAATTATTTTTTCTATATCCTGGGCTGTTTTAAACTGGCCTTTTATCTGCAATGTGCGCTTCATGTCACCTACCTGCAGCAACCCTCCTGATATGTCAACATTTTCGCGCGAAACAGCATTTGCAATGTCATCAAAAGTAATATTCGATGCCTGCATCTTATAGTTGTCAACATTTATCTGAAACTCGCGCTCGGGCGCGCCTACAATGTCTACTCTGGTTATTTGCGGCAACTCTTCGAGCTTTTCCTGCATGTTATTAGCAAACTCACTCAGCTTCAACAAGTCGTAATCTCCGCTAATATTAACAAACATTATCGGGAATTCAGAGAAGCTTACTTCCTGTACGTTTGGCTCTTGTGTCAGGTTTGTTGGCAGATCTTTTTTTGCTTTGTCTACTGCATCTTTCACCTTTTGAAGTGCGACATCAACAACAACGTCGGTATTAAATTCAACCGTTACTGCTGAATAATCCTGTATTGATGTACTCGTTAGTTTGGTAATCTTTGCACCTGTAATGCCCTTAATTTCCTTCTCAATCGGCTGGGTTACAAGGCTTTCTATATCCCTGGGAGAATTACCTACATTGATTGTCGATACATAAATAGTTGGAATGACAATATCAGGAAACTGCTCCTTAGGCAGGGTTGCAAAAAGTGTAATACCAATAGCTGAAACAAAAACAATCAGCAGGTATATTGAGGTCTTATTTTTAATAGACCAGGTAGTAGGTCCAAACTCTTTAAACTTGTCTTTGACATTATCAAACGCACTCATAAGTGTTAGTTTTAAAACACGCAGAAATAAAAAAGCATTAATACTTTATTTTTCCAGCGCATCGTTTTCTTTCTTGCTGTTTGTTATTTTTTTGTACCCGGCTACTGTATATGCT
>JALYZZ010000723.1 GCA_030948675.1 Bacteroidota bacterium
CATTTACGTGAAATAAGGGTAAAAAAGGCTGAAACGGTAAAAGGAGGAAAATTAGCGGGTAGTATAACACAAGAAGCAGTCTCGCCCAATAGTAATGGCGGCTTTACTTGTTCAATGCCTCATAATCCTGCTCAGTATCAATATCAACAGCACCGGCGGCAAAAGGAATAATTGCTACTGATCCCTGGCGTTTTTTTAAAAGCTTTTTGCCACCCTCATCACCCTTTAAGGCAAGCAATTCAGCAAAATGAACCCTGTCGAACAGAGCGGGAACGCCGACTGTATCTTTATAAGAACAGGCAACAATCGTTTTTCCACTTGTCTTCCTGGTATGTACCATCGTTTGGAGTAACTGTTCATGTACGTATGGTTGATCGCAGACCATTAAAATGATATTGTCTATCGCTTTTTCAGAACCAATAACAGCGGTTATGCCTTCCTTAATTGATGTAGCCATTCCATCTATCCAATGATTATTTATAAGCAAACGAATATCCTGGTTTTTCAACTCAGCACCTATTTCCTCTTCATTAGCACCTATAACAACGATAACGGCACCGATATCAGCACCAACAGCGGTATCAATGGAGTGCTGAAGTAAACTCTTGTTTTGAAAAGGTAGCGTTTGTTTTGCCCGGCCAAGCCTGGTAGAACCTCCGGCTGCGAGTATAATAGTCGCTGTCATTTCTTAAGGTATAACACGTTTGGCAGTTACTTTCTGCGTTTCTCTCAGATGAATTGTTGCTTCTTTGTCGCGCAAGAAGGAGCCCCTTCTTTTTGAAAGTACAGCCTTTATTTCTGCGACAACAGACAAAGCGATTTCCTCTGCCGTTTCTGATCCAATGTCTAAACCCGTAGGGCCATATACATTAGCCAGACCCTCTTCCGCGATCGTTATTCCCTGTTCCCTCAATTCATCAAACATTCTTTCCAGCTTTTTTTTTGGTCCTAGTGCTCCTATGTAGGGAAGTCGAAAATCTAATAATTCTTTTAATGCATCAATGTCGTAATTATAATTATGAGTCATTAAAACAGCGACAGTGTTGCCATCGAAGCACAATTGACGAATTGCCACTCCAGGTTTAGAAATAAGAATTTTACCGGCAGTGGGAAAACGATGCACGTTCGCATAATTTGGACGGCCGTCAACAACAGTAGTTTCCCAGCCAAGCATGTCACCCATTTGAACCAATGGAATTGCATCGTTGCCCGCACCAAATATGATAAGCGAAACGGCAGGAATTACCAACTCAATAAAACCTGTCAAAGGCTCGTCCGCCGGGTACACTATTGCCACAGAGGTACCGGTTTTTAAAACCACGTCAGCATCGCTAAGCAAACTGTCTTGCAACAGACCTGTTTCTAACAGACTTTTTCTATCTCCCCCTTCTGTTACCAGCAAACATGTTCCCGGTTGTACTGTTTTTTTATCTAATGAAAACAATGTAACCAATACGGCTGCCTGCCGTTTTACTAAGATCGCTTTCAGGTAAGCAATGGGGTTGTTTTCATCTGCACTGTTTACGGGTTCAATTAATATCGAAATAATCCCGCTACATCCAAGGCCCACACCTAGTTTAGCATCGTCTTCATCCGTTGTGTCATAGGTTACAAGCATTGGTTTTTTCTGCACCATTACCAATTGCGCTTTACGCAAAGCATCTCCTTCCAGGCAACCACCACTGATTGCACCTGTTAGTTTGCCATCGTCTGTCACGAGCATTCGCGCACCGGGTCTCCTATACGCCGACCCTTGAAGGTGTACTACTGTTGCCAGCGCTGTTTGTTTACCCTGCCGCTCTGCTTCGTCATAAGCCCGGATGATATCTTTAAGTTCTTTCATCGCTTTTTTAATTACCTGGTTTTATGGTACCGGCAGTTGTTTTTTATAGCATCAGCGTTGCGTCGCATTTCGTTCATCAAAATTAGTTCTATTCGGCTTTTTTTAGCTTTTACCCAATTGACCCACCAGCGTTCAACCGTTTGTGCTCAAAGCGGCGATACTTTTACGATACATTGTTCAACTCAAACACCTCGCCCTGTGTAAAATATTCCCGTTCTGCCGGCAGCACAATGATTCCCGATGCTTTGGCAAGGGTGACCAAATCACCGGAAGTAGAACTAATAACAGGAGTTGCAAACGTAGTTCCATTAATATTTTCAACCGTTACTAACAAGTGACAAGACAAGGCCGGCTTAAAATGAACATCGACGGCCAGCACCGCAAATTGCTTTGGCTGTTGATATTGCAGGCTCTTCTGCAGCCATTTTTTAAAAAATTGATGATAACAAACAAAAGTGGAAGCGGGATTTCCTGGAAAACCAAAAACAAGCGTACCATTAGCAAATTTGCCAAACAAAAAAGGTTTTCCGGGTCTTTGAGCTATGGTGTGAAAAATAAGTTTCATCCCTAACTGCTCTAGCACCGCCGGCAGGTAATCAAACTTGCCTTTTGATACAGCACCCGAAAAAAGGATAACGTCTTTATCATTGACCATGCGTTCTATTTCCGCCTTCATTACAGCGGCATTATCAGGCAGGTGGAATGTATCGGCATGGATGCCTTCTGACGCCAAAGCACTTCCCAGCATATACACATTTGATCTTCGAACCTGGTGCGCCTCGGGTTGCTGAGATACAGCAACCAACTCATCACCCGTAGAGCAGATAGCAACTTTTGGCAATCGCATTACCTCCACCTCCGCTAAACCTACAGACGCCATTATTCCAATCATAGCCGGGGTAAGTCTTTCTAACCCGGGTAACAGCAATGCGCCTTGGCGGCTGTCCATTCCTTGTAAATGCACATGTTGCATCTTAGTTACTTGCTCCACTTTTACAGTTGCCGCACCTTTTGTGATGTCGCACTTTTCGTAGGGAATAACCGTATCAGTATTTGCGGGCAAAACTGCGCCCGTCATCACTTCAATACAATTTTCATCAAACTCAAGTCGTTGCTGGAGCGCGCCAGCCGCCTGAATTTTTTCTATTGGAAACGTTCTTATTCCTGCATCGTACACATTAGATCGAATAGCTATCCCATCCATCATTACCCGGTTGTATGGCGGAAAGTCGCGGTCAGCAATAACGTCTTGTGCAAGCATTCGTCCTGTAGATTCGAAAAGGGATACTTTTTCAGTTCCAAAACTTTTCTCATGTTGAAGAACAAGAGTTACCGCATCATCAAAAGAAATCATTAAATATCAATTTTCAATGTGTACTTTAAAATCAACTTTATTCCGATATAAGACACTAAAACACCTGTAAGTCCGCGTACAATTTCAGGCTTCAGGAGACGCAAACTTAACCGTGTTCCTAATTGCCCTCCAGCAAAAACCGAAAAAAGTAATATTAATAATAATGGAAACTGAACATGAAAATTGTTACTTGCCACCTGTCCCAACAGGCCGGCAATAGAATTTACAAGTATAAAAAAGCTGGCTAAGGCGGCGATTCGCCTGGCTGCATCCCATTTCAACAAGTTAAGTATCGGCGACAGTAGAATGCCTCCTCCAATGCCGACCAGTCCCGACAAAAACCCGGTGCTAGTTCCTAACCCCATATTAATAGGCCAGGAATTATTTGAAACAACAGGCTTGTCAGCAGTCTTTATAAATAGTTGGGCAATCAATAGGATACCTGAAAGGGCAAGAACAAAGCCTAAAAAAACAAAAAATGACTTTTGTGTCAGGTGAATCATTGCGCCTAAAAATGCAGCCGGAACACTGCAGAGCGCTAAAGGAAAAAATTTTTTTCTGTCAAATAATCCTTCTCTGAAGTATAAGTAAGAGCCGGTGGAGACCACTACCAGGTTGCATAACAACGCGGCTGTTTTAATTTGAAGAAAATCAGGAAGACAAAGGGCTAACAATGCAAGGTAGCTTGAGCCACCACCGAAACCTACCGAAGAGTACAACGCCGCTATCAAAAAAAACCCTAGTGATAACAGAAGCAAATTGGGGTTACCGCTCATGAAACAATTAGTTTATTTCCTATTTCTTTTTGCCAATGCTCTATACCGCCGTCAAGAGTATATACGGTAAGGTTTGAATTTTTCTCGCTTAACATTGTTGCAGCTTTTGCACTTCGCCCTCCCTTGAGACAATACGTTACAATAGGCTTTTTTACATCTAACTGGTGGGCATCAAAGTTTGACAACGGACACGATGTTGCATTCTGCAGATGGCCTTGTTCATATTCCTCCGGTTCACGAACGTCAACTAACAAAAAGTCCTTTTCTAAATGTATCCAGTCATACAATTCTTCAGGTCTTAGAGCTTGGGTGGCAGCACAGTTTGGTTGCTCGTAACCCTTCTTTAACCGGGAAATATTTCTGTTTTCCGGGGTTGCTTTCAGCTTTACATCGTATTGGTCATTATTTAGAAAATCGAAAATGCGGAGATACCCGGACGCCGTTTTTCCTATACCGGTAATTACTTTTACTGCTTCCAATGCTTGTTGGCAACCGATAATTCCAGGAACCACACCTAATACGCCCGCAGTATTGCAATCAGGTATTTCGCCTGCTGAGGGAAAATCAGGATAAAGGCAACGGTACGTTGGCCCCTGCTGATAATTGAACACGCTGACGTGTCCTTCAAACTCCTGAATTGCGCCGTAAATAAACGGTTTGCCAAGTATAACGCAGGCATCATTTATCAAATACCGGGCGCTAAAATTATCGGTGCCGTCAATCACCAAGTCGAACTGTCTGATGATTTCAATTGCATTATCAGTATTCAAAAAAACATCGAAAGGCTTGATTAAAATTGTTGGATTTTGTTGAGAGAGGCGCCGGACAGCTACGGCTACTTTTGGCATTCCTACCTCAGCCTCAGTATAAATAACTTGGCGGTTTAAATTAGTTGCACTAACTGTATCGCCATCAACAATTCCGATGGTACCTACGCCCATGCCCGCCAGGTATAGCAGTCCAGGTATTGCCAGGCCACCTGCGCCAACTACCAATACTTTTGCCTCTTGAAGCTTCTGTTGAGCTTCCTTTCCAAAACCTTTTAAGTTTATCTGCCTGTTATATCGTTCAGGAAACATCATGTGTATTGGTATAGCCTGATGGGGAACTGGAATTTAACCTCCTAAAAATGACATTGATTTGTGTGCAACCTGCTCGCTTAAAGACTCAGCCTCAAATCCATCTTTTGCACGCATACTCACCGCCTCAAGAATTTGCTGTTCAATTTCTTTTTCTGATGCTCCTGAGCGCATTACGTCGCGAAGATTTACAGCCGCAGGCCCATATAGACAAGTTCTTAATTCGCCGGTGGCAGAAAGCCGGACGCGATTGCAAGTGCCGCAAAAAGTTCTGCTAAAAGATGGAATGATGCCAAAAGAGCCTTTATAACCGGGAATTTTATAATTGACAGAAGTGGAGCTTTTCTCACTTTGCAGCTTCTCTATTACAGGGTAAAAGCCACTGATATAACTATACACTTCTTTATAGTTCCACACAGGAACAGTAAAGGTTTCGCTTCCGTTGAAAGGCATTTCTTCCAAAAACCGCACAGAGAGAGGGTGATCTTTGGTAAGTTCTATAAAGGGAATGATATCGTGGGTATTTTTCCCTTCGGCAAGTACACAGTTTAATTTCAAATCAAAACCATGCTCCAGCAATTTAAAAACGCCTGCATATACCGTTTCAAAGCTGTCTCTTCGTGTTATTTCAAAAAAGCGGTCACGGCTTAGAGAATCGAGGCTGAGATTTATTTTACGAATACCCATTTCTTTCAATGCAAGAATATCCTTGGTAGTAAAGGTGCCATTGCTTGTTATAGATATTTCATGCAAACCATCCACCTGGCTCAGGTTTTTCAAAAAATGTATCAACCCTAATCTTACAAAAGGCTCCCCACCGGTTATCCTGATTTTAGAAACCCCCAACGAGCAAAAAATGCCCGATAACAAAAGCATTTCATCGAAAGATAAAAGATCTGTTCGCTTCGCAAAATTTACACCTTCTTCGGGCATGCAATAGTAGCACCTAAAGTTGCAGCGGTCTGTTACTGACAACCTCAGGTAGGTTAATTGCCGTCCGTATTTATCGATTAATAGCTTTTTTTCCATCTTCACTAAGGGTGCGCATTTACCCACACGCTGTTATCAGTATAAAATTCCTTCTTCCAGATTGGTACCGTCTTTTTTAGTTCATCTATCAAAAAACGGCAAGCTTCAAAAGAGGCATCGCGATGTGCCGAAGTTACACCAATTGCAACCACCGCTTCCCCGGGTTTTTTTTCACCTGTAATATGTAGCATCAGCAATTTGTCGACCGGCCATTTTTCTTTGGCTTTAGTCGCCAGCCTGCACATTTCTTTTAAAGCCATTTTGTCATAAGCCTCAAAAACAAGTTTTACTACCTGCTTTCCTTTAGTATGATTGCGAACAGTGCCAATAAACAAATTTACTGCGCCAGTATCGGGTGACTGAAGGAAATCGCATATCTCTTTTATGTCTATATCGTCAACAATTTCTATAAGCATAGGTATTATCCTCCACTTACTGGTGGTATTATAGCAACTTCGTTGCCGTCAAGCAAAAGCTGTTCATCATCGGCATATTCGCTATCCACGGCCACTGCTATTGAAGTAAGTTTTTGAAGCTGCGGATACTTTTGCCTCATCCATTGCTTTAAAGCACCCACCGTTTGTATGTTTTCTGCAGCGTGAACCGTTACCTTTTTTTCTCCCACAATTTCTCTTGATATGCCGAATAAAATTACTTCCATCACTTGCTTTTTATTTTGAGGATAAATGGTACCTCACTAACAAAGTTTAGTTGTATTAACCGTTGTAAACTCAAGGATCAAAATTAACGGATCTTATTATTTTTTAGCGTTAATACTTGTTTGCAGTTATTCAGGTGTATTATTACCCTGCCGTCTTTTCCTCAAATTCAATACTGCATCCTCATACTGATCAGGAGAGTTGACATTCAAAAATTCAGTGGCATCGGGTGCAGTTAATAACTCAATATCTGAATTTGTAAGTGTTTTTCTTGGACAAGAATATCCCTGCCCTACGAATTGCAATAGCGTTAAATAACTTCTTGGTTCCCAAATTGCGACTAAAGGTTCAGGAAATTGACCGTCGGGGTCAAGGAAAGCAGTTGCATTTTTTGCAGGGTTTCGATGTTCAACAAGATATTTAATTGTGCTTTCCGACAGATAAGGAAGGTCGCACGCCACCACCAGCCATGCAGCATTTGGATCGGTTCGAAGTGCCGATAAGACACCGCCCGCAGGACCCATTTTAAGGAAAGAATCCTGGATAAGCGGAACTGTGTCGCCAATTTCTACAGCTTGTTCCGCGTTGCAAGAAACGAACGTTTTTATGCAGTGTTTTGACAACAAATCATATAAATATTGACGTTGACTTATACCATGATAACTGATACTTCCTTTGTCTTTTTTCATTCTGCTACTTTGCCCGCCCGAGAGAACAAGGCCATGTAAAGACGGTACCCGCTCTTGCAGAAATTTTCTTACAAAAGCACTTATTGCGTTTACATCCTGCAGGGCAAGAACCGGAACTGAATTGATACCAGGGAGTTTTTGAAGAAAGTCAGGAATACCAGAGTCCGCTTCCTTTAACAAAATCAATCGAACGTCAGTAAGTTGGTCAATTTTCTTTTCCAGATTTTTTAACGGGTCAACCACTACGATTTGACTTCGACCAGCAAAATGATTACCATTTACAATTACCAGGTGCTGTTCATTGAAAAGGGTCCGGTTTTGAAAAGGGTTTAAACGGGTTTTCGAGTCAACTCTTTGGAAGGAAATTTTATCGGTATACTCTAAAGACACGCCATTAGTTAATGCGACGACGTTTGCCTCCTCTTCATGACCCCTTTTATGGTCAGCATCTACATACGCAATCTTGTACACAGGCATTCGTTCGATGATACTATAGGCAAGCTGTTTAATGTTTGCACAGGTAGTGCCAACAATGGCAAGTTCATTTCTGCCAAACGCTCCGAGGTCGGGCCTCGTTAGCTTCGCATGTTTTTGATGCGGTTTATTTGTCTCTTCTAAAATCACTTTTACCTCCTGTCTTTTCCATTAACCGGGTTTCCTTAATTACAATGTTATGAGAGATGGCCTTGCACATATCATAGATAGTGAGTGCGGCAACAGAAGCACCTGTCAGTGCTTCCATTTCTACCCCTGTTTTTGATGTGATAGAGGCAGTACAATTTATGACGACTTCATTTTGGTCGTTGATACTAATTTCTATTTTACAATCTTCTATCGCCAGCGGATGGCAAAGCGGTATGAGATCAGAGGTTTTTTTTGCAGCCATTGTTCCAGCTATTATGGCTGTTTGAAACACAGGTCCTTTTTTGGTCTGGATATCATTACCATTGAGTTGGCGCATCACATCTTCACCTAAAACCACAATGCTTTGTGCTCTGGCAATTCGTTTGGTTACTTGTTTTTCTCCAACATCTACCATTGCAGGATTACTGGTCGTGCCATCCAGGTGAGTAAACGTTTTCGGTTGTAGTTCCATGCTTTTTAAAATTCGTATATAAAATTAGCTTACTAAAGGTTACCCGTTGTCATTGAAGAAGAATCAATTACTTAAAGTTTCGGTAGCGTGTATTATCATTTAATTCAAGGCATAAAAAAACCGCTTCAAAAAAACTGAAACGGGCTTTTTTCGGCAGTTATTTTTTTGCACTAAAGCTTTATCTAATCTAACACAAACTGACCCTCTTTGTAAATAACGAGAGAGGTGTTGTCGTGCAAGGTGGCAGTAACGGTTCTGTTAGTAGTGCTGATAATATCTGTATGTACTTTAGGGCAGCTATTGTAGCCCATCGCCGCCCATTGTTCATCAGTCACAGCAGACATATCGCCTGTAAAAGTGTCTTTATAGGCATTGCCGACTGCAATGTGTGTATTGCCATAGTCTCCACCGGTGTTTTCATCGTAAAGAGTAGTGGCCATAAATTTTGTAATGCGTGAATGTCGTCGATCAGTCAGCGAAAACTCTCCTACTTTGTCTGCGTTGTCCTGCGCGATCATTTCTTTTAGCGCATCTTCGTTTTCGGTTGCCGAAGCCGCGATTACTACTCCATCTTTAAAGGTAAGCGATACACCAGCTATTCTTTTACCTGAGTAATACAGCGGCTGGTTGAAACGAAT
>JALYZZ010000724.1 GCA_030948675.1 Bacteroidota bacterium
GGTTAAATGAAGATGGAAAAACGGTAGCAGCAATGGATATTCTCGCACCTGGCATAGGAGAAATTGTAGGTGGTTCGCAAAGGGAGGAAAGGCTTGAAAACCTGGAACAAAGAATGCGGGAAATGCATGTTCCTATTGATGAAATGAGTTACTATCTGGATACCCGTCGTTTTGGAACAGTACCACATGCTGGCTTCGGATTAGGATTTGAGCGTATGGTACAATTTGTAACAGGAATGACGAACATAAGGGATGTAATACCTTTTGCAAGAACGCCGAAAAATTGTGAGTTTTAAAAGGCCCTCAAATTTGCAGTTGCAGCCTTATTAAAACATACTCAAGTAGTATTGATTTTTTAATTTTGGCATTTTAAATCTGAGGTTTATATTTGCAGCCCGAAAGGGAATTAATCCTGAAGCTAGTAAGGATTAGATGGTGCGGTAGCTCAGTCGGTAGAGCAAAGGACTGAAAATCCTTGTGTCGCCGGTTCGATCCCGGCTCACACCACAGAGTTAAAAGCACAGTAATTAGGCCTCAATCTTTTGAGGCTTTTTTATTTTGACGTAGTTTCACTATCGGTTTCACTAAAATTATTTTTGTTAATTTTTCGTCTTGATTACTGATTTGTAAGTGTCTACCCTACCAACCCCTTAAAGACTTGGAGGAAATTGAAGCAGAACGAACGCTTGGAGTCCCTTTGGTAAGTAAGCATTCCACCAAGTACATATTGTTCCCCTTTTAAACCTGCTGTTATTTTGCCAATAAAAATTTATGCAAAGAAATGTTCGGGTCAGGGAGCAGATGTTCAATATTATTAGCAAGTGGCAGCGAAGTGGCCTCTCTCAAAGGGCCTGCTGTGAGCAACATAACATCCGCTATCATGTATTTCATTATTGGTACAAATGTTTCCGGGATTTGCAATCGGCTGCAAAAGATGAGGGATTTATACCAATCAAAATACAACCTCCAAATACCACTAATACCATTTCTGTCCATGCTGAATTGTTGCTTCCTGATGGTAAACGCTTATTGTTTCATCAGGGTGTAAGCAGTGATTTTCTAAAAGCCCTTATCAGTTAAGTTATGCTTCATCTTTCCTCTGCCTGCAATTATTATTTATACAAGAGCGATACTGATATGCGTAAAGGCTTTGATAGTTTGAGTGGCATTGTATCATCGCACATGCAACTGAATGTAGTAAGCGGTTCAGTATTTATTTTTTTTAACAAAAAGCACAACCAGTTGAAGTTGTTATTATGGGAGGGGGATGGCTTTGCCTTATATCATAAACGGCTGGAAGAAGGGACTTATGAATTGCCTGCAGGAGATGATAAAAATGAGCACTTGTCTATGAGCAATCAGCAATTACAACTCATCTTACAAGGCATCTCACTAAAGAGTGTACGAAGGCGTAAACGTTATCAACATAATAGCGTAAAAGTGGATAAAAATCAATAGGTATAACGGTATTAGATTCTTTTCTTTGACCTGCAATAATGACGCAAGCCACCACCATACCTGTTGATTACAAAAGCCTTTACGAGGCTGCACAACTACAGGTAATGCAGCTTACACTTAGGGTAGCTCAGCTTGAAAAGATGATCTTTGGAAGCCGTCATGAACGCTTTGTTCCTGATGATGCAGCGGTGGCACAACAGCTTGCATTGGGTTTGCAGGCAGAAGCTATTGGTGAGCGTACGATTACCAAAGAGGAAGTAACCATTACACGAACTAATATACAGGTAGAAAAGAAACCTCATCCGGGTCGCATGGCTTTACCTGCTGATCTGCCTCGTGAAGTAGTAACCGTAGAACCTGAAGGAGACACAACCAATCTTAAAAAAATAGGTGAAGAGATAACTGAACAATTAGATGTAACCCCTTCTAAATTTTTTGTTCGCCGCTTTGTCCGTAACAAATATGCACGTCCTGATGGTCAAGGAGTAATCATAGGCAAACTGCCCTCACAACCCATTGATAAGTGCATAGCAGGTCCCGGTTTACTTGCACAGGTTATTATTGATAAATATGCAGACCATCTTCCTTTGTACCGGCAGGAACAACGTTTTAGCCGTGTTGGTATTACCCTGGCTCCATCAACACTTTGCAACTGGAAAAGCGGTGTCTGCAGACTTATCACACCACTCTATGATGCAATGGTCAAAGAGGTTTTGCAAACAAGTTATCTTCATGTAGATGAAACAACCATTAAAGTATTGGATCAGGATAAAAAAGGTACTACTCACCGTGGGTACTTTTGGGTATACCACAACAGTCATAAGAAAATAGTCATCTTCGACTATCGAAAAGGACGGGACCGGGAAGGTCCTTCAGAAATATTAAAAGCGTTTAAAGGACATCTTCAGGTTGACGGCTACCAGGTATATGAAGACTTTGGCAGCAGGGAGTGTATTATTCTGCTGCATTGCATGGCTCATGCCCGAAGAAAATTTAGTGAAGCCTTGAACAACGATAAAGTTCGCAGTGAGTATGTATTGAAATACATGCAGCAGTTGTATGCCCTGGAAGAGCATGCCCGCAACAGCAAGATGAACTTCGATGAAATATACCAACTGCGTCAGCAGCAGGCCGTGCCAATACTTGAGCATCTGGGTAAATGGATGAAAGAAGCCTATACGCAGGTTACGCCCAGAAGCAGTATAGGTAAAGCGCTGGCCTATAGCATAGAGCGGTGGGAAGGATTGTGCTGCTATACCACAAATGGTATGTTACACATAGACAACAATCCGGTAGAAAACAGTATAAGACCCATTGCGATAGGAAGAAAAAATTACCTCTTTGCCGGAAGTCATGAGGCAGCACAGGAAAGCGCCATGATTTACTCTCTGCTGGGTACATGTAAAATGCACAACATTAACCCCTGGGAATGGCTAAAAGATGTCCTTACCCGACTACCAGACCACCCTATAAATCAGATCAAAGAATTACTGCCTCATAACTGGAAGCCCCTTAATTAGGGGCTTTTACTATATATATCCCCCTGTACTTAGATGAATGGATACTTCGTTCTAGCAGTGTAGGTACTGCCTATGGCACAGCAGGGTCAATTGTTATACTCTTGGTTTGGATTTATTATTCTTCCATAATTCTATATTTCGGTGCTGAGTTTACCAAGGCCTATGCTGCTACATATGGCGGGCTTATTAAGCCTAATCAATATGCAGTATGGGTAAAGCAGATAGAAGTAGAGGATGAAAGTGGTTCACTAAAATACCAGGAGCAGAAAAAGAAAGAAGAGAACGAAGAAACAGGAGATAACGTTAAAGTGAAATAATTGGGATGAAGAATATTTGTATTCTTCGGGATATTGACAAAATTTTCATTTTGGTTGTATTGAATTATTGTGCAGGTAGATTAATTTTTGCAGAAATACAAATCTGCTTCGTAAGTGTGCGAAGGCTGGCTATGCTACTAAAAAGACCGCCACCGGCAAGAAGATTGATGTCGTTCTTTTCTATGGGACAATCTGAAGCAACTCCGATTGATCATTCTTGCGCATTTCGTTCATCGGTAAATCTTTTATTAGGCCTTGCTTACCATTTGCCATTTGTCCGAACTGCCATTTTTGTAATTAATTCCCGGCTATCGCATCTATTCTAGTTGAAAGCTTCCGGTCTTTTTCTGTTACAATGTCTCCTGCATCATGCGTGCTTAACCATATTTCGACTTTGTTATAAACGTTTGTCCATAAAGGATGATGGTTCATCTTTTCGGCTTCAAAGGCAACCCCCGTCATAAAGGTAAATGCTTCAACAAAGTTTTTGAACTCAAATTTGCGGTAGAGTTGGTTATCTTTTTCTGTCCACATGTTGGTTGTAGTTTTATAATTAGTGGTGGTATAAACTGGTATAAATATAATATGAGAATGGTTGTCTTAAAGTCGGGTATTCCTAAAAGTGCCAAGTTCTGTGCGGACGCTGAAAACCTATGAGTAGGGGAACCTGTCAGGTCAAAATTTTATGACCGAACTAGGTATTTCATAGCATCATCCTTGCGTCGCACGCTTGTACTTTTGTTATTCATTTGCGGGCGCAGTCCTGCTATCAATTAAGATTTAAGTCATCCTTCGGAAGACTTAAACCAGCGGGGGATTCTCTCGGTATCCGACTTTGCTCACCAAATATTTGCAGGTGAAGAACACCTGCGGGAAAATACAGTCTTAAAATTTGATTTCTATAGCTATTAGGAATAGCCACTAATACTTTACCACACATTACATTCTAACGCGGTTCGAAAGCTGCCTGATACAGATTCTCTCATAATAATATCAAATAATTTTTTAGATTTTATCCATGACATGCCTTCAAGATCAGAAATCTTAATGGCATCAGTTGTTTGAAAAAAATGCTTTGGGACCGAATATTTAAGCCATTCTTCGTAAGTATTGCCATTTCCGCCATCGTATTTTGTAAAGCTCTCAATTAAGCTATCCATAATTTTTGCCTTTTCTTCTCCTGCAGAATTAATTCCGGATTTATTTTCCGAGTCCCACTGAATCCATCTTATCAACTGAGGAAAATTCAGCATTATTGCTAACCACTTTGCTAAAATATTCATCTCCACAAACTTTTCACCCTTCTTCATTCGTAGAAATTGATAACTGCTATAAAATCTTAAAAGATTAGCAAATCGTTTTAGAGACCTTGGATCAGAACTTATGAAAGTTGAATATTCACCAACTTGTCTGTTTATTTCAAAATTTTGATCAGAAGATTGCACTTGATGTTTTAATATCTTTTTATCTAACGCTACCATCTCTTGCCTTGTTAAGGAAGCTGATTCAATTGCTTTAGAAGATTCCGCAATCATCCCTGTTGCAATCACCTTATCAAAAACGTCATCCACTTTTTTTTTGTCTGGGATTCTCATTTCTTGATTATTTTCTTCTTGATCAAGTTTTTTCCTTTCCTTCAGTAAGTCTTTTAAATAATCAATTTTCTTACTTTCACTCATAATAGGGATAAAAAAAGGTAATTGGATAAACTTATCCAGAAAATACCAACCTATAGAACCTTGCTCCAGTTCCTTACTGCCTAATTTACCTCTCATCTTTTCATAAGAAGTATCTAAGGCGGCAGCTACCATTTCTGCATCCATTCCTAAAATGAAATAGCATTTATTATTGTATTTACCATTAATAAATACATTAATAGCCTCAATTACTTCAACAACTTTTGAAGGTGAACAGCGATCCAAATCATCGACAAAAACAATTAGCGGCTTTTTTTCATCAATACACTCTAGAACTCTTTCCAAATCGGCTTCCACTTCGTGAAACGTTCCAACTTTATCTAAATACTTGGGAGGTTTAGTGTATTTATCAAATACTTCCGATATTGATTTGCTATATGGTTGTATTTTACTTGCAACAGTACTAATTAGTCCCAAAATGCTTCCAAATCCTAACATGCCTAAGACTGCTGCTGTTTTTTGAATAGTGAAGTATATCGCTGCTAATATTATTACAATAGCCCAAGTAAAAAATTGTAAACCATACAAAACTGCTCTTAACTGCAAATCTTTTCTTAACCCATCCTTATCCATTCTGGCTAATCTTAATTGTATCCAAAAAATCTCCTGATCTATTTTTCCAGGAATTTGGGTAACAGCCTGTTTAATTACAGCATCTCCAAGTCCGGCCCATATCATATCGGTGCTTTGATAGTTCCATGGATTAAACCATACCGTTGCATATGGTATACTGTGTTTTACTCCAACCTCCTGCGATTTTAGCCACAATCGTAATGTTTTCAGAGTGGGCATTTTTTTAGTTTCAAGCTGTTGGGGAGAAAGTAACACATGTCTGGCAACATCGAATTTTGTCTTCAACCTCAACATCAAACTGGTTTTACCTCGTCCCCAGGGAGCTAAAATCCCGATGTTTAGGGGGGGATTTGTAGCGTCATCTGTAAGT
>JALYZZ010000739.1 GCA_030948675.1 Bacteroidota bacterium
TTGCAACAGGCAGGCTTAAACCAAACATCTCATAAGTAAAAATTCTTAGTTCTGGTAAACTTAAAATAAAAGACGTATTTGTAAATGTGCCCTGTAGTAAAAAAGCTACGAAGAAAATAAAAGTGCAAATGGCACCTGCTGCAATAATCCAGGCACCACGCTGCTTTTTAGAAACGGCAATAAGCGCGATGCGTGCAAGATTTATCTGAACCAGCACTTCCTGGATTGGGCCACCGATCTTCCATCCCAATCCATAAGGCCACATATCTAAGATAACAGCTACACCAGAGATCATTAATAAACTATAATAGAAAAAATCTTTCTTTCGTTCAAGGAAATTATAGGCAGCTATAAGAAGAAAAACATAACCTAAAATGTATAGTCCAAAAGCACCATTTCCTAAATAGAATTTATTTGCTACGCCACCGGGATATAACCAAAAATTAAGTTGTGTAAAATTTGCCAGTACCCATGTGCATGCAAACAACGCGAAATACAGGTTTGCTTTTTGGCTTGGGTAAAGAAAATAAAATGAAAAGTGAAGAATCATGAGCATTATGCCAATTCCAATCTGCAACGACATATAGCTAAGTAATTTTGAAGCATTTTTATGATAATAGTCAACAGCGTTGAAAGTGTGCATGATCCTCATTGAAAGAGCAGGGTTTTCTGTCTCAAATATTTTGGTATATAATACGTTTCGCTGAAGTGCATACCGTACCGCAAGCACCTGGTCGCTGCCGGTAATGAAAGGCAATGAAAGCGGCTTCCATAGCGGGTCATACGCCTTCACTTTTATGGCATCCGCGCTTACAGTACCATAGCTTTTAATTTTCGTTCCGTTTAGATAAATTTCGGAAGCACCCGATTGTTGAATAATAAAAGACAAAGGACTTTTTGCCAAGTAGCTGTTCAGGAAAAGATGCAGCCGTAACCAGCAAATACCGTTTTGCAATTGCGGTAAAGAATCGTGAACATCTAAGGTGGGGTTGATAGATTGCCATGCATTATCGTTAAAACCCGGCCGTGCATAATCAGGATTATCACCCGTTGTAAATTTCCATCCTTTGTTTAATAAAATGCCGTCCCCAGGTATGGAATCAATTACAAATGATTGGGATAAACAATTTAAAGCGGAAAGAAGCAGTATTATAATTAGAGCATGTTTCATGCTTATTGATTTGGCAAATGAATAATAAATGTACTTCCCTCTCCTTCCTTCGTTTCCACTTTTATCTCACCTCCATGCGCTTTAATAATATCATAACTCAAACTCAAACCTAAACCCGTCCCTTGTCCTGTCGGCTTTGTTGTAAAAAATGGTTGAAAGATTTTATCAACGATGTTTTGGGGAACGCCATTACCATTATCCGTTACCGTTAGTACTACCTGGCCACCTATCTTTTTTGAACTTAAGAAAACGGTGGGCTGATAGATTTCTTTCGTTATTTTTTGCCTTTCATTTACTGCGTAAAAAGCATTGTTGATGACGTTCAAGAGCACCCTTCCAATATCCTGTGGCACAATGTTTATTTTACCAATAGTTTCATCAAAATCAGTTTTAAAATCTGCATTAAAACTTTTGTCCTTCGCACGAAGACCATGAAAACTCAATCGCAAATATTCATCACATAAAGCATTAATATCTGTTAGCTCTTTTTGTCCCGAACTTGATTGTGAATGTTGCAACATGCCTTTTACAATTGCATCAGCACGCCTACCATGATGATTTATTTTTTCAAGATTTTTAATGATGTCATTGGCTATTTCTTCCGCTTCTTCTCTGTCACCTGTTTTTAAAGCCGCTTTCATTTCATCCAGTAATTCTTTGCTTACTTCACTGAAATTATTCACAAAGTTTAAGGGGTTTTGTATCTCGTGTGCAATGCCCGCAGTAAGCTCACCAAGGCTGGCCATTTTTTCTTTTTGTATCAACTGGTTTTGCGTAACCTGCAACTCACGCAACGCTTCTTCAGCTTTTTTCCTCGCAGCTTTTATTTCAATCAAATCCTGCTCCGCCTGCAAGGCATGTGCTTCGGCAACTTTTAAATCATTAAAACGTGTGAAGGTTAAATTGAATACCGCGGCAAATCTTTCCAGCAAATGAATGGTATCTTCCGGCTGATCATCCGGCGCAGCCATACCAATAAAACCGCGATTGAAAAATGCAAGATGTTGTATTCTTCTTTTTTGTTTCAATCCCTCTTTAAATTGCACACCAAGGCTGGTGAGATGATTAAAATATTCTTTCAATTCTTTGCCTTTCATGTCAATGATCATTGATGACTTGCCTGCTTTCCAACCATCAAACATTTTTTTAAACGATTCATTGGAGTTAAGATTATCTGTGTAAGCTGAACTTACTTTACTTCCTTCTTCATCTGTTATCCAAAACTCTGATTCACCAGCATCATCTTTCATAATGCTGATGTATAAACGATTTGGCTCAATACCAAGACCAATCAATTGTTTAAAAAGAACAGCAGATGTTTCTGCAAGCTCATCAGATTTTTGCATGGCTAAGGTGCGGCTTCTCACACGCTCTAACGCTGCTTCAATCTGCGCTTCTTTTACTTGTGCTTCTGATCGTTTCAGATCGTTAAAACGTGTATAGGTTTGTTGAAAGACTTTGCCAAATCGCACCAGCGTTTTATTGTCTTCATCTGAAAAAGGAATGCCTTCAAAGTTTTCAATATATAAGCCAACACCATCTAATAACACGGTAGATATAGCAAGGCCTGCGGCGGAGAAATAATAATCTTTTGCTTCGTCCGGCACAGGGAATAATTTGAAAAGATCTTCGTAAAATCTATTCTTTTCTTCAAAAGACAATAAATTGGTAAAGAAATTTTCTCCTGATGCTTTTGCTTTAATAAAACTATTCCAATGCGGAGAATCAAAATATGGAATGTTTATTTGCACCGGAACTTCGTGCTTATCGGCAAGCCAGATAAACATATTATCACGTGTGTTATAATCTATGATAAAACCGGTATGTTCAACATTGATATTTAAGTGAACGAATTGATCATACACAACCTGGATTACCTCTTTAAGTTCTTCACTTTTTTGCATAGCCATACTTCTGCTTCGAACTCTTTCCAATGCAGCTTCTATTTGTGCTTCTTTTGCCTGCGCTTCGGCTTTTTGAAGATCAAGAAAACGGGTATAGCACTGCTCAAAAACTTTTACAAAGCGCTGTAAAATTTTAGTATCATTTTCCGAAAGCAGAATGCCATTAAAGTTATTTACTGCAACAGCACAATGTTTTTCGAAGGCAACGGTTACGGCATATCCTTTACTTTCCAAAATAAACTTCTTCCTTTCTTCGGGCAGGTATTTAAAATCAGTATTAGCAAAACTATAAGCCCAGATACTGTTTTTTTCTTCAACAGAATACCGTTTATTTAAAGAAGCCTTACCGCTTTCTTTAGCTTCCCAAAAATCTGTTTGCACAGGGTGATTTATATGCGGAACACGTATGGCTGTTGAATAAAACTGCTCGTTTACAGCAATCCAAAAGATGATATCTTTTGAGTCTTTAACAAAGGTGCATATACAAGCTCCGTTGAGAACAACATTTAATTCCAATAGTTTTTTAAATACAACTGTAATTATATTTTGCAGCTCATCACTTTTTTGCATAGCTAAAGAGTTAGAACGGATTTTTTCAAGCGCCGCTTCTATCTGAGCTTCTCTTGCCTGTTCTTCTGCTTTTTGTAAATCAAGAAAACGGGTATAGGTTTGTTCAAATACTTTTGCAAAACGTTTGAAAATATCTTCGAATTCGGGAACCGGGTTTTGCGTGATAAAAATTAAATTTCCATAGGTAAAATTTGCCACGTTATTAACCTGGGATTCAGGAAATGCATAACCAGCTTTTAAAAAATTATCTGCGATAGTTTTGAAAACAGGAATTGTAAGC
>JALYZZ010000002.1 GCA_030948675.1 Bacteroidota bacterium
CCTTACAACTATTAAAAGAAGGATTTTATTTTATAAAATTAATTGAAAGAATTCAACGAGATGTATTTGTAAAGCATTGAAAAAGAGTATTCGATTGGTTTAATTATTGCTGATGATAACCTCAAACGGGAATGGAAATGGAAAAAGATGGTTTTTTTGTGCAGGTGAAAGACATGGTGGAAGAATATATTGATGATAGGATGCTGCTTCTAAAGTTGCAGGCCACCGAGAAGGCTGCTAAGGCCTCTTCTACTCTATTTTTAGGCGTTGTAATCACTTTTATAAGCCTCATTTTGTTTATGATCATCAGTTTCATTGCAGGCTATTATTTATCGCAGGCAGTACACAGCTATCCCGGTGGCTTTGCAATTTTGGCGGGTATCTATGTTTTGCTGATTTTTTTTCTTGTGTACCTGCATAAGAAGTATACCGGAAAAATCATCATCGACTCTATCATCAAATTTTCTTTTGACACTAAAGAAACATGGTCTAATGAAGTATAATCTGTCCCATATAAATTCTCTGCTAGCATTGCGCAAAGAGCAACAACTGGTGATGCAACGGATAAAAGAAGAAGAAACCGAACTGCGACTAAAGATGTACGAAATACCTGGGGAACTGGCTGCAGCAGGGGCAAATACATTTATTCCTAAAATTTTAAGAGGTAAAATCACTAATGCTGCCTTGAACGGGGGAAAGAAGATAATTAATGGTTTCTTTGCGCCCGAAGGACAGCAAAATCAAAATCTTCTTACTTATGCTGCAAAAAAACCCGCAGGAGTACTTTCTTTGCTAAAAAAAGGATTTAGCTTGTTTAAGGCTATGAAAAAATAAAGCTTCTTACATGCTGCTGTTAAAAAAAGGTAGTCATAAAATCATCGAAACCTAAAATAGTATCTTTGCGACTCTATGGCTAAGTACGCTCATGATACTATTGTACCTTTTAAAGAAAGCGATCAAAGCAAAAAACAGCAAGTGACAGAAATGTTCGACAACATCGCTTTTCGCTATGACTTTTTAAACAGATTTTTATCGGTTGGAATAGACGTTGACTGGCGAAAAAAAGCAATCAAACAACTGCAATCGGTACAACCTCAAACTGTACTGGATGTGGCTACAGGGACCGCTGATGTAGCCATACTGACACACAAGCTCCTTCATCCAAATAAAATAACGGGAATTGATATCTCAGAAGGAATGCTGGATATTGGCAGGCAAAAGATTAAAAAATTGGGCTTAACGAGTGAAATTGAGTTGCTAAAAGGCGATAGCGAAACCATTGCATTTGCAGATAATACTTTTGATGCTATTACGGTTGCCTTTGGTGTAAGAAATTATCAGAACCTGGAGAAGGGCTTATCCGAAATGCTGCGGGTGCTAAAGCCGGGAGGAAAACTAGTTGTACTTGAGTTTTCAAGACCAAAACAATTTTTATTTAAAGGAGTTTATAACTTTTACATGAATACGATAGCTCCGCGGTTTGGAAAATTGATCGCAAAAAATAAAGATGCTTACCAATACTTAAACGATTCGGTACAAAGATTTCCTGAAGGACAACAGTTTATCGCAATTTTAAAACATGTAGGTTATACCCCCACATACAGTAAGCCCCTGACACTGGGAATATGTACAATTTATTGTGGAAGCAAAAAATAAAAACCTTCTATTTTACTTTCATCAGCAACTCTACTACAATTATAATCGTCATTATTCGTTTTACTATTAACACTTCTTTAGGCCGTTAGTTAGGAAGCTTCGAAAAACACGAGTAAATTGCCCAAAAATTAAAATTAAATTATAAGCAGAAATCTACCTATTACAACTAACTATAACAGAAAGAACAACAAAAGGGTAAATGTTAGATTTAAAGGTAATTTCGGGCTGCAAAATTTTTCTGCGCAAGGCGATTATGTCGTCTTTCATTGCGACTGTTGTTTCAATACCAGCCTTTAGCCAGGAAAGGGAACAAAACAGACCAAACCACGACGACTGGCCGTATTATTTCGGTCTTTCTATCAGTTATAACTCATCTACGCTTCATCCTTCAAAGCATCCTACATTTATTCAAAACGATAGTGTTTTATCTGTTGAACCAGGCAGTAGTGGCGGTATCGCTTTAGGTTTGGTCGGAACACTTCAAATATCGCCGCGGTTTTCTTTCCGGGCTAATCCACAATTAATCATTGGAGGAGCAAAGTATTTTACCTACAATTTAAAATACCCGGCTTACGATGAGAAGGCTATTGAAAAGAAAACCCTCCCTTCAACAATTGTAAGCTTTCCCTTCCAGGTAAAATTTAATAGTGATCGTATTGGTAACTTCCGGACCTATTTACTAGCTGGGGTTAAGTACGACATGGACCTGGCAAGCAACTCACAGGCGCGCAATGCTGAAGACCTGGTAAAACTCAACAAAAACGATTTTGGCATAGAGGCGGGGGTTGGCTTTAATTTCTTCTTCAAATACGTAACCTTTTCGCCTGAGTTAAAGGTCAGCAATGGGTTATCTAATATTCATAGTCGCGATGCTGGTCTCAAATATAGCAATGTGCTTGACAAGCTGCAGTCTCGCATGCTCGTTTTTTCTATCATTCTCGAGGATTAGCAACATTGCTTAAAATCATTTTTGCATTAGTGAAGGGCTGCACTTCTACCAGCTTTAGTGGATGCTTGTACTTAGTCAACATTGCAGCCTCTTTCTCTTCAAATGTTAAAAAGGCGGTAAAAGTTGTTAAAAGGGGTAAAATTTCAGACCTTATTTTTCTGTACTTATTGATAATCAATACCTGTTTTCTTCAAATTCGTTTGTAGTCCCTGCAGCCCGTATTTTAGCCGCAGTAGGTTTGTTATAGCTTTGATTGATGTTTATTAAAGTGATTTTTAAAACTATCAAAACCACCGGTGAGCGAAAAAGGCAATACCGGTTGCGTGAGAGTTACCGCTTTGATAATACCGTTCGTCATCAAACCATTCTTCACTTCGGTTCACTGGATGAACTGCCCGAAACAGAGCAGAAAAAAGCCCTTGCTTAACGTATCAATGAACTGGTCAAGCAAAGCTTTACCGGCAAGCAAAGCCTCTTTGCAGCGCCTGAACCTGTAATAGAAAAACTGGCCCAAAAGTATTTTACCGATATTAACCCATATTGCAGCAAAAGCTCCTTCAACTGTTAAATTTCTAACTTTTTTAAAAAAAAACGATATTTCTGGCGTCCTTTATTCGTACCCCCCTCCGAGTGTAATTTTTTTATCGCATTGAGGAGGCCTATTTTCATTTTGTAGTACACAAGGGGTGTTCGTATTTCAGCAAGCTTTTCCACCTTTGTTGCTTGTATTTTAAAAGCACCTTACGCAAGCATCCTGACACAGGCAGACTGAGTGGTTACTACCGCCTGGTAGAGAGCTATCGCAACAGTGATAACAGAATATGTCATTGCACAATTGTGAACGTAGGGTTTATGGAAGATGCGACACCAGAACAACTTAATAAAATACAGAAGCAGCTAACCGAAAAGTACGAGCGCAGGCAATCTTTGTTTGAACAGGAGGAACAAGACCCCGTGGTAAAAAAGTATGTAGAAGATTTATGGCAGCGCATTGTTGCCTCTAAAAAGTTGGATATTCAATCGGCAGAAAAACTAGCTCGAATGGTAAATGCCGATACACTGCAACATAGTAATGTAAGAGAAATAGGAGCAGAAAATATTTGCCATAATACCTGGGATAGATTGCAGCTTACTGAGTTGCTGCTGGCCAGTGGCTTCACTGATGAACAAGCTGCATTAGCTGCCACACAGGTTATTAGCAGGGCTGTATATCCGGCATCAGAATTAAAAACTACGAGCTGGATAAAAGAAAATTCTGCAGTGTGTGAACTTACCGGCTATGACATGGACAAGCTAACCAAAGACAA
>JALYZZ010000005.1 GCA_030948675.1 Bacteroidota bacterium
GGCTGTAGCAGGTGTGCACTCTTCCCGTCTTTCTATTAATCATCAAGGGAAGTGCATCGATATAGGTGTTCTTTAATTTAGTCAATTCTCTAAAACCAATGATGTCATCTACTATCTTGTGTTGTGATGCCAGTTTCATTAACACATCTTCACCGGTTGCATATTGACCACTTTTTGTCTTTTTTGCTTTTGGGTCAAGTTTTAGTTTCTCAAAAAGCACTTCACCAAGCTGTTTTGGAGATGCAAGGTTAAATCTTACTTCTGCCACTGCATATACATTTTCTTCGCAACAGGCAGCTTCTTTTTCCAGCTCTTTAGAATAATCACTTAAAAAGTCTTTGTCTATGCGAACACCTTCATACTCCATGTCCAACAAAACTTTTACCAATGGTGTTTCTACATCGTTGAAAACTGTATCAACTTTTCGTTTTGCAATTAGCGGAGCAAACGCATTTTTTAGCTGCAGGGTTATGTCTGCATCTTCTACAGCATACTCTTTTATTTTCTCCAGCTCTACATCTTTCATCGATAGCTGTCCTTTTCCTTTCTTACCAATCAGCTCCTCAATGGATACAGGTTCATAACGAAGAAACTGCGCACTTAGATAATCCATGTTTCTTCTGCCCTCCGGCTCAATTAGGTAATGAGCCAGCATGGTATCAAAGAACTGTCCCGCAAACTCAATTCCATACCATTTAAAAACTGTCAGGTCATATTTTACATTTTGACCAACCCACTTCTTCGATGTGTCTTCAAACAACAGCCGGAAGTTTTCAAGAAACTCCAGTGTCTCTTCAAACTTTTTTGGTGCCGGTATGTAATAACCCTCGCCTTGCTTGTAAGAAAAGCTTATTCCCACCAGTTCAACATCATGAGCATAAGTGCCGGTTGTTTCAGTATCAAAACTGATTTCTTCTATGGCCATCAGTTCGTTTACCAGTTCTTTTATTTTGTCTTCGCCCTCGACGAGCGTATAGTTGTGAGGAGTATTATGGATGTTTTTATCAGCAGTAAGACCGACCGTTTCTTCTGGCTCGCTGATGTCCGTAACCTGTACATCAATTGCTTTTCCATCTTCAACAGTTACAAACAGATCCATTTGTCCGCCTGATGGAGTTGTGGCTACCTTCTCAAACACACTAAATTCATCGCCCAATATTCTTTTGCCCAGTGCCTTAAATTCAAGTTCGGCAAACAAGTCCTTTAGCTCCGGAATATTCCATTCCTGCAACATGTATTCTTCTTCGTGAAACTGAACCGGAACGTCTGTAATTATTTTTGCAAGCTTTTTACTCATGATAGCAGCTTCCTTTCCGTTGCGGATCTTTTCTCCCAGCGATCCCTTTATTTCATCTGCATGAGCAAGAATATTTTCCAGGTTATCATATTCTTTTAAAAGTTTGCATGCTGTCTTTTCACCAACACCTGCGATGCCCGGAATATTGTCTACCGCATCGCCCATCAATCCTAACATATCAACAACCTGTTCTACCCGTTCGATACACCACTTTTCGGTTATCTTTTTTGCGTCGAGAATTTCCTCCTTGTTACCCATGTATGGGGGCTTATAAATGTATACGCCTTCGTGAATCAATAACTGGCCATAATCTTTATCCGGCGTAACCATATAAACCTGGTAACCCAAATCAGCAGCCTGCCATGCAAGGGTTCCTATAACATCATCAGCCTCGTAGCCGTCTAACTCTACCACGGGTATGTTAAAGGCTTTGATAATTTTCTTAATATCCGGTAAGGCACTGATTAAATCTTCCGGTGCTGCCTGCCTGTTCGCTTTGTAATCTGTAAAATCGGTATGACGTTCGGTGGCTGCATCGGTATCGAAACAAACTGCCAGATGGGTAGGTTTTTCTTTATTGATCAGATCTACCAATGTAGTGGTAAAGCCAAATTGTGCATTTGTATTACGTCCTTTACTGGTGATGCGGGGCGCGCGGATCAATGCATAATAGGCACGATAAATGAGCGCCATCGCATCTAATAAAAACAACTTTTTTTGCATCGGACGAAGGTAATAATTAGGACTCAAAAAGAGCATTTTTGGGAAATGTGCAGTATTCTCCGCTTTGTGCGTTGCCAAAAAGTTACAAGGCAGTTGGTTGTGGCAGCTACGCTAATGAAACAGCAGTTGAAAGCACCATTCCCTCTATGTTCTGCTTCAATTGCTTCATTCTGTAGATACGCTCTGCTGCGGTATCCTGTTGCTGCGAGGGAGGACAAGAGAAGTCAGCCACGTATGCACCGACATTGAAACCTAAACGATTTGCGATATTAAAAACGAAAGGGCGCCAACCCCAACCAATGTCGTCTTTTACCAGTTTGAGGTACTGCACAAAAGTACTTCGCAATAGAAATGGGCCGTAAGTAAAATCAGTGGTTTTGCCAATCAGTTCCGCGCAACAATTATTGATCGTGGTTTCCGTCATTTGTTGAAATGCAGGAAAAGAAGCAAAACCGCATGCTGACCTTGAAGCTAATACAACGCCAATCTTTTCATCGGGGTGCACAGATTCAATCATTTTAGTCAAATGCTTCCCGAAAAATTCGTATTTGTCGGGTTCAGTATAGAAAATATATTCACAAGTTTCAGATGCTTCTATCAGGCTGTTTTTTGCCTGCTCCCAAACACCGCGGGCAGTTTTTTTTGAAACGATAAACTGAGGGAAACCTGCTAGAAAAGCAAGAAAACCGGGTCTGGAGCCGCCGTCGGTAATATAAACAGGAATATTTAATTGAGAAAGCTGGTGCAATGCCGTTCGCAATAGTTGCTCTTCTTGTTCGTCCCTGGCAAGTGTAATGGTGGCTATTGATATTTGATCTTTATTCATGAATGATTATTGAAATTTTAGCTATGGCTATAGTATAAAAATAGTTCCACCATTTTCTGAAAATGGCTAAAATGTTTTCATCGCAACACTACTGATAACAAAAAATCCCTGCTCCTTTCGGAAACAGGGATTTTGATAACAAAATGTCAATTTACTTTAAGGCATATTTATACTTGTATCGCTCGTACAGTTGCTTTTGCTTATTGTCGAGACTTACTGGTCTTCCCTGTATAAAAGCCGCTGTTATAATGCTGCTTTTCATATCCAGGATGTCTCCGTTACTAATGACGATATTGGCGTCTTTTCCTTCTTCCAATGACCCTGTAGTTTTATCAACTCCCAGTATTTTGGCTGAGCTTAATGTAATTGCCTGTAACGCCTGCTCTTTGGTTAAACCATAAGCGGCGGCTGTTCCCGCATTAAACGGAAGGTTGCGGTAGCGACTCTCTTCATGTGCATCGTTAAGCGCAAACAACACTCCTGCTTTTTGTAAAGCCGCTGGCGTTTTAAAAGGCTGGTCTATATCTTCATCTTCAGTCTCAGGGAGCCGATGTTCATCGCTTAATATTACCGGGATGTTATTTTGTTTTAGTAAGTCAGCTATCAGGTAACTTTCATTTCCGCCAACAATTACTACATCAAAGCCCAGGTCTTTTGCAAAATCAATGGCTACCAGCATTTGCTTTACCTGGTTAGCATGAACAAATAGCTTTTGAGTCCCATTAAATAAACCCCTTACCGCCGCAAGCTTTAAATTTGTTTCTTTATGTGACGTTTCCTGGTTGTACAATTTGGCCTCGTGAAAAAAACTCTTCACTTCTTCCACCTTTTGCAGCGCCTCTTTTAACTGGTCGGCGGCAGAAAGCTGGGGTGTAGTTGTATTGAAACGACGACGTGTGGGCCTGATAATGAGACTAGGCATATTGAGGTGAATTGCATTGTCCATCTTATATGCCGCATCTTCCCAATTCCAGCCATCCAGCTGAACGATGGATGACGAACCCGAAATGGTTCCTCCCTCAGGAGTTACTCCAGCCAATAAAATGCCGTTTGCTTTTAATACGTTGATAAATTTCGAATCAGTATTGTATGCGACAATAGACCTGACGCTTGGATTGAGATCTCCTATTTCCAGGTAGTCGTTACTGCCCCTTGCGCCACTACCAATCTCTTTTAAACCCAGGTCGGTCACGGGCAGAATCAAACCGGGATAAACATGTTTGCCTGAGGCATCAATGATTCTTGCACCTTGTGCTGAAGATCCTGCAGATACCTTTACAATCTTACCATTGTTTACTTCTACAGAACCATTTTCAACTACTTGCCCGTTTCCAATGTGAATGGTTGCATTGGTAATTACAAAGTGTTCTTTATTTTCCTTTGATGGATATACTGTCTCCTGTGCCTTTACAATTGACATAGTACAAGTGAGAAGTATGATTGACGTTATTATCTTTTTCATTAATTATTTGTTTTGAACTTTCTTCAAATCGAGATATGTTGCCATATTCTTAACACTTTACACCTTAAACCAGTGTTTTAAAATCATTATTTAGTCTCTGCATCATCATCTTCCTCCGCCGCATGGTCGCCGCATTGCAACAGTTTTTGAAAGCTTACCTCTACAGGGCGGGTGGGCATACCGGTACGTTTTTCACCCAGCATTTTTTGTACAAGCCGGTTTCTTTCTGCGGTGATACTTCTTCTTAATTGAAGGTCTCTGTCACGATCGAAATAGACAATGCCATCAACAATTGTCTTCTCTGCAACTGCATAAATGCTTAAGGGATTTGCACTCCATAAAACAAGGTCTGCATCTTTTCCTGTCCTGATGCTTCCAACTCTGTCTTCTACGTGTAAAGCTTTTGCCGGATTTAATGTCACCATCTTAAATGCATCCTCTTCGCTCATTCCACCATATTTCACACTTTTTGCTGCTTCCTGGTTTAGACGGCGCGCCATTTCAGCATCATCAGAATTAATACAAACATTTAGTCCTACAGCATTCATAATAGCAGCGTTGTAAGC
>JALYZZ010000020.1 GCA_030948675.1 Bacteroidota bacterium
CATCCCTACCACTCATTCATTTCGTCTTTGCGTTTTATGTCGCTTTTACCAGGTAAAAGTTCGTTTTTCCCTTTTGCACAAAGAGATACTTTTGATTGATAAACAGCGATAAGTCTACTTTTTTAGCAATGTCAGTAACCTTTTGTTTATTAAAACTTATTCCACCTGCCTGAACCATTTTCCTTGCTTCACCTTTACTGGGCAATATGGCTGTTTCTGTTAAAAAAGTTACAATGTCAGAATGGCTATTTGCAAGTGAGTCATTGTTGACTTCAACTGCCGGAACACCTGTTAGCGCGGCATCTAATTCCTCTGCTGAAAGTGTTGCAATAATTTGTAAAGTGTCTTTACTAAACAACAGTTCAGTTGCACGTACAGCCTTTATAAAATCTTCTTTTCCGTGTACAAAGGTTGTTATTTCTTCCGCCAGTCTTTTTTGAAGATGGCGCTGATGTTCGTTGCCCTGGTGCGAGTCTAATACCTGGTTTACTTCCTGTTGGTTTAAGAAGGTAAAAATTTTTAGGTATCGCGCAGCATCTGCATCTGTGGTATTTAGCCAAAACTGGTAAAACTCATACGATGAGGTTTTTGTAGGATCAAGCCACACATTTCCTTTTTCGCTTTTGCCAAATTTGCTTCCATCTGCTTTTGTAATCAGGGGACAGGTAAAGGCAAATGCCTCGCCACCTGCTTTGCGGCGGATAAGTTCTGTACCAGTAACAATATTGCCCCACTGGTCGCTGCCGCCCATTTGCAGTTTACAATTTTTGTTGGTATAGAGATAATAAAAATCGTAGCCCTGCACTAGTTGATAAGTAAATTCAGTAAAGCTCATACCAGTCTCTCCCTCCAATCTTTTTCTTACGCTGTCCTTTGCCATCATATAATTAACAGTGATGTGCTTACCAACATCCCGAATAAAATGTAAAAATGAAAAATCTTTAAACCAATCGAAGTTGTTGGCCATTTCAGCAGCATTAGGTTTTGATGTATCAAAGTTGAGATATTGTTCCAACTGCTTTTTTACACCTGCTACATTTCTTTGAAGCACTTCTTCGCTCAACAGGTTTCTCTCTTCGCTCTTGCCGCTTGGGTCGCCTACCATACCTGTTGCACCGCCAACTAATGCTACCGGTTTGTGACCTGCTTTTTGCAAATGAACGAGTAATAGAATAGGCACAAGGCTGCCTATGTGTAAGCTGTCGGCAGTAGGATCGAAACCGATATATGCCGTCGTCATTTCTTTTAAAAGCTGCTCTTCAGTTCCGGGCATTATGTCTTGTATCATCCCTCTCCACCGTAACTCTTCAATTAAATTCATTGTATTTTTTTGACTTGCGCAAATGTAAAACAGAAACTGCAAACGCTTGAATAGCGACTAATGTGATTCGAAGCATCTAGCAGATCGTGAAAAAAGTTGGTTTAAAAAGATACGGTAAAAGTGTGTGACACAACCGGAGCTGCCATAGAAGACAAATGACGGCTAAGAAAACAAACAACAGTATGAGAAGGCAACCTTTTGAAATTATGCTGTTTAAAAAAAAGTATCAATAGCAGCTAGTAAAAGAGGTAGCTATCCAATTGGCGGATGCCAATTGAAATAGAATCTCGATTTATACGTTGTAGAAAGTTACCGTTATAAATGTTGACCGACCATGAGCCGAAAGTTGATTTGGTTATCTCTTTTTCTTGTTATTTCTACACTAGCAACTAGTCAACCCTATTTGTTTCACAACGAATGGATCGATTATTCTAAAACCTATTATAAGTTTAAGATAATGGGGTTTGGATCTGACAACGTAGGCGCTCCGATAAGAAATGGTGTGGTAAGAATACCTTTTTCGACACTTGCTTCGAGTGGCCTGGTAGCAACTTTTGCCGAAAATTTTCAGTTATGGAGAGATGGAGAAGAAGTACCGATTTACGTATCAAAAGCAACGGGAAAACTGGAAAGTACTGATTATATAGAATTTGTTGGTGAGATCAATAATGGAAAACTGGACAAAGAGTTGTATAAAAACCCCGACTACCAGTTGAATGATAAATGGAGCTTTCAGACCGATACTGCTGCTTATTTTCTCACCGTTAATACTGCCAGTGCAAATAAGCGCATGGTAAATGCAGGCAATAGCTCAGCCAACAATTTGGCCGCCGAGCCTTTCTTTATGTGCACGGTAGGAAGGTATTTTAGAAACAACATTTCTAATGGTTTTGCAGCTAATGTGGGTAAGAACCTTTATTCATCGTCTTACGACAAGGGTGAGGGTTGGGTAAGCCGTGCAGTGAGGCCTGTAGCAGGCTGCGGCTCTGCCACTTTGCCGCAAGGTTTCTCCGGGTTATATCCTTACCTGCCGGGGCCAATGGCCACACTAAGAGTAAATGCAGTAGGCGATGCGCAAAATAGCCGCACCGTAAAAATCAATCTGAACAACGATTCGATTACTACTTTTCAAATGGACTACATCAACTATATAAAGGATGAAGAGTTGATTGATGTAAATAAATTAAACTCAGGCGTTGCCACTGTTTATGTAGTTAATCAAAGTCCGGCTGGCTGCGATGAAATGAGGGTGGCAATGGTGGAGATTACTTACCCAAGAGTTTTTAATATGGGCGGCGCTTCTATTTTCAAGATTTCATTAGATCCATCTTCTGTTGGTCGTAACCTTGCAATTACCAACTTTAATTACGGAGGCGTTGCGCCTGTTTTATATGACCAGGCTAATAATAAACGCTATGTGGGCAACATCACTAATGCGGATACTGTAAAGATTGCACTTGCGCCATCCGACGTGCCGTACGACTTAGTGCTGTCGACACAAGCAGGCAGCTATTACAAAACGGTTTCAACAGTTGAAAAAAGAAATTTTATAAACTATGGCAGCGTTGGCAATCAAGGCAATTATCTTATCATTAGCAATCCACTTATTTACGGAAGTGGTTCTTCGAATTATGTGCAACAGTACAGTCAGTTCCGATCTTCTGCAGAAGGCGGACTATACAACGCAAAAGTGATTGACATAAACGAACTGGTCGACCAATTTGCCTGGGGAGTGAAGAAGCATCCCTTATCAATTAAAAACTTTTTACGCTACTCCTCAAGCACCTTTGCCGAGGCACCGAAATATGTATTTCTCATTGGAAAAGGAGTTATCTACAGCGATTATAGAACCAACGAAAGCAATGTACTTGCCGACCAGCTAAACCTGGTACCAACGTATGGAAATCCAGCATCGGATAACCTGCTTGCTTCAAACGATTTTACGGCAGTACCTGCCATCCCAATCGGTCGATTGTCTGCCGTAAGCGCACAGGAGGTTGGCGATTATCTACTAAAAGTAAAGCAACATGACTCAGCCCAGCACAGCCCAATACAAACGATAGATGCGAAAGGATGGATGAAAAATGTGATACAAATAGCAGGGGCTAATGATGTGAATACCGGCGTGCAGATTGATGGCTACCTGGATGGTTATAAAAAGATAATCTCGGATACTTCGTTTGGTGCTAACGTAAAAGGTTTTAGCAAATCAGCAAACCCCGACGGGTATCCGGAAGCAGTAAATTCATTTAAGGAAATTTATGAGCATGGCGCATCATTGATCACTTATTTTGGTCACTCATCAAACACTAATCTCGACTTTAACCTCGACAATCCTGAAACTTACAGTAATGCAGGTAAATACCCGGTTTTTATTGCTAACGGATGTACTGCCGGTGACCACTTTTTGTTTGAACCTGGCAGGTTAACTACAAAGTCTACCGTTTCAGAAAAATTTGTTTTAAGTCCACAAAGAGGTGCCATTGGCTACCTTGCCAGCACCGGCTTTGGCATTGTCAATTACTTAAACTTGTATACGCTTGATTTTTACAAAGCACTTGCACAAACAAGTTATAATCAAAGTGTGGGATCAATCATAAAAGAAGCAATTACTTCGACCTTAAATTCTACAAATCCCAATGATTACTATAGCCGCGTACACGCCGAGCAATACGCTTATCATGGAGATCCTGCCATCGTGATTAACGCATCGAGTCTTCCCGACTATGTTATTGAAAAAACGCAGATGCAGGTCAGTCCCTCTTATGTTTCAGTTGCTGATACAAGTTTTAGGGTCACAGTAAAAGTGAATAATATAGGTCGTGCGACAAAAGATTCAGTGACCATAAAAATAAGGCGCGAGTCGGCAGATGGAGAGACATTCACTATTCTTACAAAAACACTTGCGCCCATTAACTATGCCGATTCTGTTATTGTAGATATACCCATAGTAGCAGACCGAGACAAAGGATTGAATAAAATAACAGCCACGGTTGATTTTAATAACAAGATAAATGAAGCGACACATGATAATAACTCGTCAACGATAGAGGTATTTATTTCAGGCGACGAGATAAGACCTGTTTTTCCTTTTAATTATGCAGTCATCACTTCTCCTGATATTAAACTCAGTGCTTCTACATCAAACCCTTTAGACGTTGCCAGGAACTACGTGATGGAACTTGACACCACCGCTGTATTCAATTCACCTGTAAAAATAGTTAAACGGAAAAATTCAAGCGGAGGTGTAGTCGAGTTTGATCCCGGTATTTTGTACCAAAATGGAGTTACTTATTACTGGAGGGTTGCATCAGACTCCTCAGCAATAAATCATTGGGTCAATGCATCTTTTGTTTATAGGAGTAGTACCACCGCAGGGTTTGAGCAAGGGCATCTTTATCAACACCTCCAATCACAGTTTACAAGGCTTTCACTGGACAGTACCAGTCGTAAATTCAAATACAACAATAAGTTACACAACCTTTTTATCACCAATTCAATTTATCCTTACAGTGGTGTAGAAAACGAGCAATTTAGTATTGCGGTTGATGGCTCTAACTATATTCAAAGTGCCTGCCTGGGGCATTCTGTTATTTTTAATGTTTTCGACTCTCTTACCTTTCTGCCAACAAAAAACCTAACCCAACCATTCGGCGCAACCGCAGTATGCGACAGTATGCGGTTGTATAATTTCGAATACGATTATACAACTGCCAGGACTCGCAAAAATGCTATGGATTTTATAGATGCAATTCCGGCAGGGTCGTATGTGGCTGTAAGAATTATACTAAACGAACCTTTTAACTCCTTTGCAAAAAACTGGGCTGCAGATACTGCGCTATATGGTAAAGAAAATTCTTTGTACCACCGGTTGAAGAAGAATGGGTTTAAAACCATTGACTCATTTTATTATGCACGTACATGGGCGTTTGTTTTCAAAAAAAGCGACACCACCTTTGCTCCCGCTTACACCCTAAGCAATGGGTTGTATGACCGCATTACCTTATCAGTTAACTGTACTACAGCCAATCAACAAGGTTATATTAACTCACCTGTTTTTGGCCCTGCTAACGAGTGGAAAAATATCTATTGGAATGGTTACGGGCTGGAAAGCGGTAATGACAGACCAGCGGTAAATGTATTTGGTATCACAAAAGACAACACCGACACGCTGTTGTACACACTTGACTCTTCAACTCACTCTTTTGATATTTCTGCCGTTGACGCAGCTATATACCCGAATATAAGATTGCAAATGAGCAATGCAGACTCTCTTACGGCTACGCCTTATCAATTAACAAAATGGGGAACAGGATATGTGCAGGCACCTGAAGGCGCAATTGCTCCTAATCTTTATTACAGCATTCCCGACACAGTAGGCACTTTAACCAATGATACACTTAAAGGAATACTCAATGTAGGATTTGCTTTTAAGAATGTATCAAAAGCAAATTTTGACAGCCTGGGAGTAAAAGTAATTTTATATGACTCGGCGTATAATCCAATTGTTTACCCTGTACATAAACTGCGTCCTTTGGATGCAGGCGATACCCTTCATGCAAACTTTGCCCTCGATGTTAGCTTGTTAAGCGGCTGGTATAATTTATTCGTTGAGGTTAATCCGAAAAACGATTATCAAACCGAGCAGTTCAGCTTCAATAACTTCCTCTATAAATATGTCTACATGGACAAAACCAGCGTGATGCCCGTGACCCTTATTAACTTCAACGCAGCAGTTCAAAACAGTAATGTAAAGACAACGTGGTCAGCCTCTTCAGAGATTAATGCAAAAGAGTATGAAGTGCAACATAGTATCAACGGCATAGACTTTAAGAAGGTCGGTGTTGTTGCCTCGCTACATACATCAGCAGACGCGGTCACCGATTACGCTTTTGTTCACATAAACGTCCCTGCAGGAAAAAATTATTATCGTCTCAAAATAATTGACAACGACGGCTTTTCTAAATTTTCACCTGTAAGGCTTGTAACCTTGACAAACACAGTATCAATAAATGTATATCCAAACCCGGTAAAAGATGTACTGAATATAAGGGTGACAAGAACGGATAACAAAGCTTCTGATTTAAGACTAATTAATGCTTTTGGTCAGCAATTATGGCAACGAAAATTGAATGGTACAATGCGGTTGAACATGAGCAATTGGCCGTACGGAAATTATATTCTGCAAGTAAACGAAGAAACCGGTGTTACCAGTTATAAAATCAATAAACAATAGTAAGTAAATGTCAACTGTCAGCGATACATCTGATACTTGCAAAAGTTGCGTTAGTAGCTTTTGAAAATATTATCGAATCGAAAAGTAGATGTGAGGGTTATTTCCATTTTTTAATAGCCAATTCTAAAAATCGTCGAACACGAACACGTTTGTTAAAAGAATTGCTATTCACTTCCTTATGGCAATTAATGCTTCTGTAAAACACAAAACATTAAATTTCAGAATACTATGTTGTAAGAATGTTTTTTCGTAACAAAAAAAATATACCTTTAAGCTTTATTAATTGAAATTATCATGAAAGAAACAGGAACAGTTAAATTTTTTAACGAGGCAAAAGGTTTTGGTTTTATTAAAAACGAATCAGGAAAAGACTTTTTTGTCCATGTATCAGTACTTAAAGGCGGTACATTAAACGAAGGCGAACGCGTAGAATTCGAAACCAGAGAAGGCAAGAAAGGAATGGAAGCCTTCAACGTAAAGGTTTTAGGTTAATATATAATTAATCAATCAACTACAACATCTGCTCAGCTACAACACTGGGCAGATGTTGTTTTAGAAAAGGTTTTATTGATCTTTTCATCGATCTTTTTGTTCTGCTTAAGTAGCATGTTCCGTTTTCGGAAAAGTCATTTCTATAGTATTGGCTATTACTGCTTGAATCTTTTTTTTATAGCAACCAAAACCTTTGCAGCAACATTATGGAGAATGGTAAGTATGAAAATGTTATAAAGGCAGAGGAAAGTACTGACTGGTATTCTGAAGAATTTATCTCAAACGCTCTGGTTGTTTTCCTAAAGAAAAACGGCTATAAGATTCACGAAGAGAAGCCCAAAACCCAGACAGGCAAAGCAGAAAAGATTATCACTGTTTCCAAATTTTTTACAAAAGAAATTATTGGTATAAAAGGCTTACAACCAGCAAATGACAGAAGCAGTCTTTTAAAAGTACTTGATAAAAATGACCCTACGTTGCAGGCAAAAAGCTGGTTTTACGAGTCTCTTTTTAATTCTTTTATCAACTTTGGCAAGTATTATTCTGATGAAAATGCAGTAGGCGCAATGGCGTTGCCTAATGTTGAAAGATACAAGGCAATAATTGAGACAGTGGAGAAATATTTTATATCTAACAACTTACATTTTAAACTTTATCTGGTAGATGAAAGTGGTGACGTGGAGGTTTTTAATTTAAACGAAAGCGATCATAAATAGTATTAGTTTCTTATCACGCCGATAGATCTTGTATCTGATACTACCTCATCAAATTCTTTTTTGCTTTAAGTTCGGAAACATTTAATAGGCGAATTAATAAGCCTGGCGGTACCTCTTATCTAGTGCATTCTACCGCTAATCGTTAACTTAAAAAATAGATTATCCCATAAGGCTCAGCCTTAAGAATTAAAGGGGCATTACAATTCAGATTAGTCACTGTAATTGCAATGCCCCTGCTATAAGAGCCATTTACTATTTCACTATCCCCTTATCAAGAAACAGGTACCGTTCTCTTCGAAACTCAGGCTCTACTCTGGTGTCTACATCTATATTCATAACTTGTACAGCGTTGCCTTTTACTGCAGGCCAGGCAGGAACACCAAGACCATTAGGATCGCCAGTCTTTATAAAATTTGCAAAAAAACTTTGCATGATCTCCGATACTTTATAATCTTCAGGTTGCCAATCGTATACCCGGTTAGAAGGAAGATTGCCCATAGCATATTCTATTTCGGCAGAATGAACTGCGCCGGTAGCAGGTTTTGGCTTTTGAACAGCCGAATCACTTCTTATTACTCCTCCTGCCAGGCCAGCTACTGCGTTTCCCATCTCTGCTCTCATTGCAGGCCGCGGACGTGAATACAAGTAGCGGTATACTGGCTTTCCCCCTGTCTTGCTTTGTAAATC
>JALYZZ010000045.1 GCA_030948675.1 Bacteroidota bacterium
CCTTAATAGAGTGCAGAAGATCGTTATCGTAATACTCCTCAAGGTTTCTTATTACCGGTATACTGGCACATGCTGCAGCCTCATAAAGAAAGGGTAATCCTGTTTGTTGCTGTAGTTGCAGTAATTCGGGCAGATGATTAGCGATCATTTTTTTACTTGCACTTACAACGGCTTTACCATTCTTAAGAGCAGTTGTTACAATTTCAAAGGCCGCTTCCGGATCGTCGATTACTTCAACGATCACATTTATTTCATCATCAAAAAGTAGTTCTTCTTTACTGGTTGTAAATAGCTCCGCAGGTGCATCTCTCTTTTTTTGTGGATGTTTTATACAAACCTTTTTTATTTGCGCTTTTAGTGACGCTGTCTGTTGCAGTACTTTATACAAACCTTCTCCAACTACTCCGAAACCGAAAATGCCAATTGTAAGACTTCTATGTGCTTCCATTCTTTCTAAAAATTTACTATTTATACTCCAAAAAAATTAAGACACTTTGAAGAGGGAGGCAGAAGCTGAAGGAAACAAAAAAAGCCCTCCGGTAAAGATGAGCTTTATAAATTTTAAAAATTGTGCAGTTATTTAAAACCATTACTCATGCTTATCTCTCACGCCTCAACGTGATGGAGTTGGCACCTTCTTGCAAACAGAGTAGAGTGCAAGGGTTGCCAAGGCTTCAAAGGGCCACTACCCTCTGCCTTTCTTGATAAGTGTTTTTAAGAACTGGCCCAAAGGTAGCAATGGTAGTAGCAAAAAACAAAATATTTAATGTAGGCCTGTCGAACCAATTGGTTGAAGAAAAACTGGCTTATAATAAATTGTTCTCGGCAAATGTTCATAACTGACTTTCTTTCAACCGAATATATTGATGTTAACAAGTCATTAACAACACGAGGAAAAATTTCTACTATTTCATTTTTCCAGTGCTGTTTCTTCTGCTTTTATTTTCCTTTTGCATTGAAAATCAAAATGGTATTAAAATTGAAATTCTTTATCTAATAATTAAAAACTGAATTAAAATTAAACATGGCAATTAGGTTCGAAGGGTTTAAAAAAGTAATATGCACTCATCGTGAAATATTTAAGAAATTTTTTTTAATCCATCTCCACACAAATTGCCTTATTAGAAATGTTAGCGCGATTACGGACGCCGATGTTGCGATAGAATCTAATGTAGAAACTGCTGAAAGTATTGCACTAAAACAAGGCGTTGCTTTTTCATTTTACAACTTGCCCCAAACTTCCTTTTTTAAACACCTAATTTCTTCATTCTCAGCTTTTAAAGAAATATTTCCTCAGGATTGGAAAACATTATTTGTTCACTTCTTAGAAAAAAGTAATTTGTTGGTAAGATCGGATAATAATACAGGATCTTCTCTACTGAAGATTCTGCAAACAACTACTATATGAAAAGAAAGATTGCATTTATCAGCGAACATGCTTCACCCTTAGCTTCACTTGGCGGAGTGGATAGCGGAGGTCAAAATGTTTATGTAGCGGAACTTGCCAGGCACCTTACTTTAGCCGGACATCAGGTTGATATATTTACCCGGTGGGAAGATCCAAAGCTGCCAAAAGTAATTGAGTGGGAAAATAGTATTCGGGTTATTCACGTAAAAGCTGGCCCTATATCATTGCTGCCGAAAGAAGAGCTTCTTCCTTTTATGCCTGAGTTTAAAGAAGACATGATAGAATTTATTCTTTCTGAAAAAATTAATTATAACCTTATACATGCTAACTTCTTTATGTCTGGACTGGTAGCAATGTGGATTAAAGAAGTGCTTGAAATTCCTTTTGTAATAACTTTTCATGCCCTTGGATATGTACGCCAGATTTACCAGGGAAAGAGCGATAAATTTCCTGCTGAAAGAATCGATATAGAAAGACAAATTGTACAGTACGCCGATGCAGTTATTGCCGAGTGTCCGCAGGATAAAAGCGACTTAATAGAATATTACCATACGCCGGTGGAAAAAATTACAATTATTCCTTGCGGTTTCAGCGCAAAAGAATTTTACCCAATAAGCAGAGAAATAGCATGTACGCTGGTCGGTTTAAACACAGATGAAAAAATTCTTTTGCAATTGGGTAGAATGGTGCCAAGAAAAGGGGTTGATAATGTTGTTCGATCTCTTGGCAGACTTAAAGATACTGGCGTGTCATACAGACTGGTAGTTGTAGGCGGCGAAACAGATGATCCAAACCCGATGGCTTGTCCTGAACTTGCGCGATTATTACAAATAGCCAGAACCGAGGGAGTTGAAGACAAAGTGACTTTTGTAGGAAGAAAGAACCGCGACATGTTGAAATACTACTATTGCGCTGCTGATATATTTATTTCAACTCCGTGGTACGAGCCTTTTGGCATTACACCTCTTGAATCGATGGCCTGTGGTACCCCTGTTATCGGATCTAACGTAGGTGGTATTAAGTATAGCGTGTTAGATGGTAATACAGGTTTTCTGGTTCCGCCAAACGATCCCGATATGCTAGCGGATAAAGTTCATATGCTCATCTCAAATCCGGCATTGCACCAGCAAATGAAGAAGGCCTCTATTCAACGTGTAAAAGAAAATTTTACGTGGCAGAAAGTAGCAGTATCAGTTGCTGAATTGTATACCCAAATACAAGTGCCTGCTTTGGTTTCCAAATCAAGGGCCGAGACAATCAATAAAAAAAGCCAGGCTGCCTAGTGCGCACTGATTGCAACTGTTCGAACTTATTCCATTTGTTGACCCTATTGCTTTCAATGCTCGTAAATCTGATATTTCTATCTTCGTAAAATGGGCCAAAGAAAAGCTGTTTTTCTTGACAAAGATGGAACTCTAATACCTGACGTTCCCTATAACGTAAATCCCTGTTCGATTACTTTGGAAGAAGGGGTTGTTGAAGGATTACAACTTTTGCAAGCTGCAGGATTTATTTTTGTAATCATCTCTAACCAGGCAGGCGTAGCACGAGGATGTTTTGAAATAAGTGAATTAGAAAAGGTCAAACAAAAAATTGACCTTTTATTGGATCAGGGAGGTATTACAATTGAAAAATATTATTTCTGTCCACATCACCCCGATGGACAACTTCAAGAATATGCTAAATGGTGTGATTGTAGAAAGCCACGGCCTGGAATGATTTTACAGGCGTCAAATGAGCTACATATCGCACTCGAACAATCATGGATGATTGGCGATATTTTAAATGATGCAGAAGCTGGAAACCGTGCCGGCTGTAAAACGATATTAATAGATAATGGCAACGAAACAGAGTGGTTGGAGGGCGATTTTAGAAGCCCGACTCATAAAGCCGTTAATTTTCTTAGCGCTGCTCAATTTATCGTAAGTAATCCTTCTTGAAACCCCTGTTTTACATGACGAAAAGCTGGCAGCATTGTAAAAACATCTTAGTAATAAGGGCCGATAACATGGGCGACCTTATCATGTCTGCTCCGGCTATAAGGGCTTTAAAAGAAACTTTTGCTGCTAAGATTACCGTTCTTACATCAACAATGGCTGCAGGCGTCGTTCCCTTTATCGCTGAAATAGACGAGGCTATCGTTTTTGATCTTCCCTGGGTAAAAGCAAAAGGCTATAGTGAAAGTGAAGAAATACCGGTATTAGTCGAACAACTTAAAGCACGGAGTTTTGATGCGGCGGTAATATTTACTGTTTTCAGTCAAAATCCACTGCCGGCCGCTATGATTGCGTACCTGGCAGCTATTCCTTTAAGGCTATCTTATTGTCGCGAAAATCCGTATGCGCTGTTGACGGATTGGCTTCCTGATAAAGAGCCTTATAATTTTATTCAACACCAGGTTGAGCGAGACCTGAAATTAGTGAACAGTGTTGGCGCTTATACAAATAACTGCTGCTTGCACTTGTCAGTTGCTGAAAAAACAGCGGAAATTGTCCAAAACAAGTTGAACGAAAAACAGATC
>JALYZZ010000077.1 GCA_030948675.1 Bacteroidota bacterium
ATTGCTACTTTATCTGCCCCTTCTACCGACATATCATTTCCACTGATGCCTTTTTGCATGAGGCCTGCACTTAATGCGTTTACTGTCTCCTGTACTTTTATTGTACTAAATGGTTGCCAGTTGCCGCCAATTTTCGCAGCAAACATATCATCCTTCGGGAAGGTTGACAATTGATACTCGATGCAGTCAAACAATCTTTTTAATTCCATATTGCAATCGTTACATTTTTGCTTTGTGCACACGCAAATAATTTGTCGTGGCGAACTCTTTGTTCGACTCCGACCATCACTAATAAACTCAGCAGCTTTTTTTACAAAGTACTAATCATTCGTTGTTCTTTCCTGTTGTTTCAACTTTTCGTATTCTTTATCAGCCAGGTCTTTTTGGTTACCGTGATATGCTTTAAAATATTGCATTGCAAGACTAACACCCCAGCCAAGCATAACCCATACAGGCCATGGATACCCATTGAAGCCGGTAATCCTACCAGTAGTCATCCACCAGATGACCCACATGAAAAATATTACAATAATATATGAATACAAAGCCCTTCTAAAATCTGCCCTCTGGCGAGCGATTCTCCAAAGTTTATTGTCGTTTGCATCTGTCATAGCAATTGCTTATTTGCCATTAAAATAAGCATATTGTGACGAATAAAAAAAGTGGTTTTTAGTGTTGCCCGAAGAAAGCCTGGGCTACCATAGCTGCCGGAAAAATTTGATATAATCTTAGGATCACGATGTAGAGTAGAAAATCAACCGCTGCTGTTTACTATTTTGGTAGTAGCAACGGTATTGCTGGTGTGTTGTTTTATTTGTCAACGGTGTCAGCAAAATTACATTTGACGGTACTGCTGACCCTCAGGTATTTTAAACACCTTACTTCTGATAAAGGCAAGAAAGGTATTTAAATCTTCCTGGTGATATTGCTGCCATGTCTGGTATGTTCTAAGATTTGCCGCAGGACCAAACAGCCAGAAATTGTACGCTTCAAACATTCCTTCCTGCAAAAGCTGTCTTTGTTGTTCAAATAATTTGAATGGAAAAGTAGCAGCGTATTTATTGTACCAATCAAGAATAAAGCGCGTTCTGACAACTGTAAGCGTTTCGGGAGTAACACCATATGAAACCTGCGCCTGTTGTTTATTTAAAGTTTCGGCAACTGCAGTTGCAAACAAAACAGTATTGTTATTATTATTTTTCTTTTTACCAGTGGGTGCAGGTACTGGCGGTTTATATCCGATAATGTAAAACTTCTTATACTGGTCAAGCAAAATGTTTTTCATCTCTGTACTACGGGCTGTAAAGCTTTCCATGTTTAGAAACATCTCTGCATACAAAATAGACCAAATCAGATCTCCTTTTTGGGAGTACTGGCGTGCAAGAAAGAAATAGTTACTGCTATGGTTAGGGTCTACCTCTATTCCTTTTTCCCACAGCTTTTGCGCTCTTTCTTGTTCTTTAACCGCAATAAGATCTCCATATTCACTGTATAACACCCCTTCATTTGGAAACTTTAAAAGTCCTGCCTTGTATAACTTTTCCGCTTCTTTGTCTTCAGCCACCGCTCTATACACCAGCCCTAGCATTTGAAAACTTTGTACATCTGCATCCTGCCTTGCCACCAATTGCTTTCCGATCTCCATTGCTTTTGCAAAATCTCTTTTTACATAATATGCAAAAAGCAAGTCCTTATTTATCTGCAAGTCATTCGGCTGCATTTGCTGCGCCTTTGTTAATACCAGGATAGCATTTTCAACATCACCCTGGCGCAGAAATGTCTGGGCTGTTTCGTGAAGCTTTGCAACATCCTCTACAGATTGAGCTTTAGTAGATAAGGCAGTAAAAAGAAAAACAATACAAAAAAGTCTTTTCATAAATATCATTACTTCTATAAAGCAAAAGAGATGAACTGTGCTCGCCTCCGGTTTCAATTAGTCTATCAGGTGTGTCAATAGCCCGTCGCGCAACTTTGGCTCGAACCAGGTGCTTTTTGGCGGCATTACCTTTCCACTATCTGCAATATCAAATAACTGCTGTATACTTACCGGGTAAAGGCTAAAGGCAACAGCCGCTTCTCCCGAGTCTACTTTTTTGACCAGCTCATCCAATCCTCTGATGCCACCGATAAAGTCAATTCTTTTATCAGTTCTCGGATCTTCAATACCCAGCGTTTTACCTAAAATATTATTCTGTAAAATATTAACATCTAACACGCCAATAGGATCGTTAGCATAAGTACCTTCTCTAGCAGTTAGAGCATACCAGTTCTTATCCAGGTACAAACCAAATTGATGAAGAGCAGAAGGCCTCACTTCGTTTTCGCCTGTGTTTTCTATGTCAAAATCCTTACCAACCTCTTCTAAAAATGCTTCTGCCGATAAATTATTCAAGTCCTTAACAACCCTGTTATAATCCATTATATGCAGTTGGTTTGCAGGGAAAAGGGTAGTTAAAAAATAATTTGCGTTGTCTGTTGCTCTGCCATTAAAAGCTGCACGCACTTTGGCAGCAGACGCAGCACGATGGTGACCATCGGCTATATAAGTATTTGGTACTTCTTCCTCAAACAAAGATGTAATGTGACTGATAGACACGGAGTCATTTATAACCCAGATGCTGTGCTGTATATTATCGTCAGCAGTAAAGTTATAGACAGCATTACGGTCTCTCTTCCACTGGTTTAGCAGGTTGTCTATTGGCGCAACGTTGCGATAAGCCAAAAAAACATTGCCGGTTTGAGCACCAGTTGTTTTAATATGACTTATCCTGTCTTCCTCTTTTTCTGGTCTGGTAAACTCATGTTTTTTTATAACATTGTTTTCATAATCATCTATAGAGCTGGCACAAACGAGCCCGGTCTGAGCGCGGCCGTTCATCAACAATTCATAGATGTAATAGCATGGCTTACTTTCTCTAAAAAGAACATTGCGTTGAATAAAGGCATTCAGGTTCTGTTTTGCCTTTTCGTATACCTCTGCACTGTGTACGTTAACACTTTCGGGAAGATCTATTTCGCTTTTAGTAATATGTAAAAATGAATATGAATTGCCCTGTGCCTCAATCTTTGCTTCCTTACTATTTAAAACATCATACGGGCGAGATGCTACCTTAGGAGCTAGTTCTGCTGCTGGCCTCAGTGCTTTAAATGGAGAAATGTTTGCCATTAATGAAAAAAGTTATGGTGCAAGATAAGGAATGTTGCCGTTGACTGTTCCCCGTTGCTACTGGCAACAGGCGCAAATCGTGGAGAGAGAACGGTAATTAACCCACGTTGTTTGCAAAATTCTTCATTACCTGCACAAGCACTTCCACGCTGCTTAAGGGCAGGGCATTATAAAATGAAGCACGGAAGCCGCCGACTGACCGATGCCCTTTTATGCCGTATAAATTTTCCTGCTTACACACTTCAAGAAATTGTTTTTCAAGAACGCTATCTTCCATTACAAACACTGCATTCATTTTGCTGCGATCTTCTTTCGCAACCGGGCCTTTAAAAACAGGAAGACTATCAAGCGTAGTATAAAACAGTTCCGCCTTTTTATTATTTAGCTTTTCTATACCAGCAACGCCACCCATTTTTTTAAGCCATCTAAGCGTAAGCATACTTACGTAAATAGCAAAAACCGGAGGCGTATTAAGCATTGAAGCATTGTCAATATGATTTCTATAATCCAGTATTGTTGGTATTGTACGTGATACTTTTCCTAGTATATTTTTGTTAAGCACCAAAAGATTTACCCCTGCAATGCCGATGTTTTTTTGTGCACCGGCATAAATCAAAGCAAAACGGTTAAAATCAAGTTCGCGGCTTAATATGTCACTGCTCATATCAGCGACCAGAGGAGCATCTGTTGTTGGAATAGATTGCCATTGAGTGCCTTCTACCGTATTATTAGTAGTGTAGTGCAGGTAAACAGCATCACGCGGTGTTACAA
>JALYZZ010000014.1 GCA_030948675.1 Bacteroidota bacterium
GTTTCTTTGTGTGCATCACTTTCGCCCTGGTGCCAAAGTAAACCTTTTATTTTACCATATTTTTTAGCCAGTTGAACCTTTTCCTTAAAATTTGATAGTAAGGTTACCTGTCTATAAGTTGAGTCACCCAGCCATTGTTGTATTGAACTTCCACCCACTGCGGTAGGTATTAATAGTATGCTTATGTTTTCAGGAATGTCTTTTATCAGCCTTTTGCCAAATGACAACCCACAATCTAAACCCGCCATTGCTGGTTCATAAAAATGCAAAGGTTCTTTAGCATATACCAGCTCACCCTGCTTATTTATCGTCAGTAACCGCTGACTAGCTACGGTATCTTGTGGTTCAACAAGTCCCCGACCTGCCATGTTCGATTGTCCGGCCATCAGAAACACCCATACCTTGTTTTTATTTGGTCTTTTTTCCACCTTGTACACCACTTTAGGAAAATAAGCTGTCCGCTCATTTTGTTGGGCACGAAAGGAAATACAGGTTAAAAACATTGAAATAAGAAAAATGGCCTTCATAAAGTTATTTTATTGATTACGTTTCTTCGCACGCCAATTTACTACAGGAGATTTAGTAAGAATGGTATCACAAATTATTAAGTTTAAAATAGCCAAGATGCAATTCATCCTGTCCGCACACATTAGAAGGTGAAATACGGATTGTATACTCTTTTTTGATTCTTGCCGAAAGCATCTCCTTTATATCATACAACTCGTCTACATCTATTCCATACTTGTCGTCCACGTGAGCTGGAGCACTGTTGAAACCGGTATGTTTAAAAAAAGCTGTTTTCCTTGCCTTTTTTATGGCTTCACTTTTATTTGCAGCAGCTACCACCATTTTATAATGAAATTCTTCAAATTCATTCTTTTTGTATCCACCGAGATTAATGAAAAAAAGCTTCATTGATGGCGTATCTGTAGCAATTGGTTCTCCTTCAAATGGCTGTACTGTTATTCTATATCCGTCAACCCAATGTACTTCTCTCCATGCATCTACGTGAATGACCCCTTTTGCTTCCGGCCAGCACGCTATTATCTCGGGCACAAGCGCTTTAATGCTGGTTGCAACTGAAAAAATAACGTCGTGCTGCTCAGTATGCCTTCCTTTGGGTCTGCACCCTACAAGTAGCATAAATAATTTATGATGTTGCTCCACTACTTTTTAGTAAAGATATAAGCATATGCCCGGTTCTGATTCTATACGAAAATCTCAACAGTTAGACCAAAATTTGATGTGATAGCCGAAAAGGAAATGATTTTTGAATAGAGGAAGCAATGTTATAATAGTTAATAAAACAAACTCATAAAGTCAAAATTGCTTCAGATTTTGAAAATACTTTTGCGCCTCGTTTTAGAAAAAAAGAACAATTTATGATGCTAAAGAAATTTACTCTCTCTCTACTTACATTGCTTTTATGCCTGGCGGGGTTTGCACAGGAAAAAATAGCCGGCAGCGGTAAAATTACAGGTACTATTATAGATTCAACTTCTAAAAAGCCTATTGAGTATGCTACTATCAGCCTGATCGATCCTGTAGGTAAAAAGGTAGTAAACGGCACCACCTCCGGCTCAACAGGCGCCTTTGCCATTACAAATATTCCGGCAGGAGTGTACGACCTGGAAGCAGAGTTTATAGGTTACAAGGCAAAAATAATTAACGAAGTGTTGGTCTCAAAAAAGAATGAGGTAATCAATCTGCGAACAATAGCCTTGCTTGCTACAGCAAAAACCCTTCAAAATGTAACCGTTACTACGCAGGGAAAGCTGATCGAAAACAAAATAGACAAAATGGTATTTAACGCTGAAAAAGACATAACAGCGCAAACAGGTGTGGCAACCGATATACTTAGAAAAGTACCTCAGGTAACTGTTGGTATAGATGGAAATGTAGAACTGGCAGGCAGTGCGGGCATTCGGTTTTTGATCAATGGAAAACCTTCATCAGCTTTTGGCAGCAGCATTGCCGATGTACTTCAATCCATTCCTGCAAACCAGATAAAAAGTATAGAGGTAATAACTAATCCCGGTGCTAAATACGATGCGCAGGGTATGGGTGGAATTATCAATATTATTTTGAAAAAAAGCAATGCGCAGGGCATTAATGGAAATGTTTCGCTTACTGCAGGAACGCGTACTGAAAACGGTTCATTCAACTTTAACGCACGCAAAAATAAGTTTGCAGTAAACGCTTTTATCAGCGGCAACACCCGTTTGCGGGCTACTACTCCATCTTATTCTGACCGCCTCACGGCAGACACGGCAGCAAATACTAAAATCCTTTTACACCAGGAGGGAGCTGGAAAAATTGCCAGAAATGGTTTTCAAACTGGTGCCGGTTTTGATTACACCATTAACAGTAAAAACAGCCTCACAGGCTCATTCTCATACAATCGTTTTGGCAGCAATGGCACTGGTTTTACTAATCAAATTCAAAACATTAAAGATGGCGCCGGAACTGCAGACCTGGCAAGTATAACATCTGTTAATAATACAGACAACGCCTTTCATATTCACGACGCTGATGCAAGCCTTAATTACAAAAGAACTTTTAACAAGGAAGACCAGGAACTGACTGTTGCGCTTAATTCTACTTTTGGCAATAACTACAATAGCGCGGTAAACATGCAGTTTTTGCAGCCGGCAAACCAGCTTTATTACGGCACTAACAGCAGAAATCCTGGCACTAATAACGAAAAAGAGCTACTTATCGACTACAGCCAGCCTTTAAAGAAAAACATCGTATTTGGCATTGGCAGTAAGGTTCAGTTTATGGATATTGGCACTAACTCAACTGTACTAAAATTCAACAGCGCTGCCAACACCTATTTGCCTGACAGCTATTTAACCAATAGCCTCAATTATCACCAGAAAGTATATGCGTTATATTCTGAACTTACCTTTCCTGTAGGTAAGCTGTTTGATGCAAAAGCAGGCGGAAGATATGAGCGAACAGAAATTGATGCTTTTTATTCGAACGCACAAGTGCAAAGAAAGATACCCGGATACAACACCCTTGTCCCTACGATCTACCTGTCAAGAAAATTAGGCGAGGACGGAGGTACTTTAAAGTTGAGCTACTCAAAAAGAATAGGACGTCCCGAATACCAGGAGCTAAATCCTTTTGTAAATACAAGCGACCCTAAAAACATTACAACCGGAAACAGCAACCTGGTACCGGAACAAAGTCACCGGTACGAATTTGCATACAACAGAGACCTGGGCAAAGCCGGCTCATTTATGGTCAACCTGTTTTATCGTCACAATCTCAATGACATACAGCCGTTCGTTACCTACTTCCCTGCCTATAGAGTGGGCGATACTACTTTTACCCACGTAACTGTGTCAAGCCGGCAAAATATTGGTACTGAAAAAAACCTGGGCGTCAACATTTTTACCGACTTGCGTTTAATAAACAAAATGAGTATTCGTACCAATCTTTCCTTTTTTCACCGCGATATTATAAACGCGATAGATAAAGGATACAATTCATCCAGCTTTAATTACAGGTTTAACCTTAACACCAGCTACCAGTTTAGCAACACAGTAGCCGCCGAGTTTTTCGGCAACTTCAATTCTGCCCGCAATGAAGCGCAAGGCAAGTACCCGTCATTTACCAACTATAGTTTTGCAATAAGAAAGCAGTTGTGGAATAAAAATGGAAGTCTTGCATTTACCACTTCTAATCCTTTTAAAGACGCGGTAGAGCAAAGAACCGAATTGTACGGGCCCAACTTTGTCGTCAACAGTGTGCGAAGTATTCCTTTCAGATCCTTTGGTCTAAACTTTACTTACAAGTTTGGGCACCTGGAGTTTAAAAAAGACCGCGAGCACAATGATGAGACAACCGGACCGGTTGAGTAGTTAGTCCGGAAGTTGGCAGAAATCTGCAGCGACTCATTAATGATGATTGAATAAAAAAACTGGTCACTAGCGACGCAAGAAGCGGGGATGAACCGGTACTTATATTTAATTTAGCCACAAAATAAAATAATGAAAAGACGATCGTTTGTAAGAGCATCAATGCTGACAGGGTCTTTGACGGGATTGTCAGCTTTGGTAACAAAGGCAGCAGAGAAAGAATTTTTTGCCAAAGCCTCACCGCAATTGTACGAATTGCGTGTGTACAGTTTAAAAAACAGTGCGCAACAAAAAATGGTTGAGGATTATTTTCAAAACGCAGCTATTCCTGCTTTAAACAGGTTGGGAAGTAAAAATATCGGTGTATTTACAGAGCAAAAACCTGAAGGACAGTCTAAGTTATATGCAATCATTCCATTTAATTCAATGAAGGATTTTATGGACGTAACCGATAAATTGGCAAGTGACACAACTTACCAGCAGGCGGGTAGTGCGTACCTGAATGCACCCGCCACTGAGCCTGCTTATGAGCGTATACAAAGTTCGCTGCTAAAAGCATTTGCAGGAATGCCTAAATTGCAGGCCCCACCAAATAAGCCAAGAATGTTTGAACTACGGCGTTATGAAAGTGCTAGCGAAGCTGCTGGAAAAAAGAAAATTGATATGTTTGAAAATCAAGGCGAGATTGCGACTTTTAAAAGAGTCGGTCTCACCCCGGTGTTTTTTGGAGAAACGATTATAGGAGAAATGCGTCCTAACCTTACATATATGCTCACATTCGACGACATGGCCGAACATGATAAAAACTGGAAAGTTTTTGTATCTGATCCTGAATGGAACCGTATTAAATCTGTTCCGGGATATGAAGATGCTAAAATTGTAAGCCATATAACACGCACCTTTTTGGTTCCCAGTAGTTTTTCGCAGATTTAGTTTTTTTATTACATAATTGTCTAAGCTGTCAGCCTGCTGACGGCTTTTTTTGTTTTCATCTTTATGTGAGGTTCTTTAATTATGCTTTAAGGAGTAACGGGTTACTTTTACAAATGACTTTTTGGAAGAAATTGTTTACTAAAGACCAGGATAGCAAGATAAAAACCAACCAATTATCGCTAAAAGAAAGGCTGTCGGCACTTGGCAATCTGCCCAGATTTTTCAAATTGGTATGGCACACCAGTAAATGGATGACGTTATTGAATGCTTTTTTACGGGTTTGTAAATCTTCCACACCTGTCGCTATTTTATATGTAGGAAAACTAATTATAGACCAGGTTATCCTGCTGAATCAACATAAGCCCGGCATTACGCCGCATCATCTTTGGATACTTGTTGCGATAGAGTTTGCACTAGCCATTCTTTCAGACAGTTTGAGCAGGGGCATCACTTTGATGGATAGTCTTTTGGGCGACCGTTTCTCCAATCACACCTCTATTAAGATTATGAGTCATGCTGCCACGCTTGACCTTGATCAATTTGAGAACTCAACATTTTACGATAAGCTGGAGCGTGCAAGGCAGCAGACTGTTGGCCGCACTATTTTGCTTTCGCAGGTATTGAGCCAGGTGCAAGACATGATTACAATGGCTTTTCTTGCAGCAGGGCTACTTGCGTTCAATCCCTGGCTCATCATACTATTACTTGTTGCCATCATACCGGCGTTTTTAGGCGAAGCTTATTTTAACGACAAAACGTACGCGCTTAGCAGAAGACAAACGCCTGAACGAAGAGAGCTTGATTACGTACGTTTTTTAGGTGCAAGCGATGACACAGCCAAAGAAGTGAAAATCTTTAATCTATCAGGTTTCATCATTAACCGTTTCAGGCACCTTTCCAACCAGTTTTATAACGACAACAAACTGCTGGCAATAAGGCGCACATTTTGGGGAGCCGTATTTACAATGCTTGGAAGTGCAGGATATTATGGAGCATATGTATTTATAATTGCGGAAGCCATGCAAGGAAAGATATCTATCGGTTCGCTTACTTTCCTGGCCGGGTCGTTCAGGCAATTGAGAAGTTTGCTTGAAGGCATATTAATACGTTTTACCAGCGTTTCACAAGGGGCGGTTTACTTGCAGGATTTCTTTGAATTTTTTCAAATACAGCCAAAAATTGTATTGTCTGCTAACCCCCTGCCCTTTCCAAAGC
>JALYZZ010000121.1 GCA_030948675.1 Bacteroidota bacterium
TGCTGCCACTACCCCAGCTTTTTTCAGCACGATTGCTTGATGCTGAGCCGGTCATGTCAGTGGTACCGGAGCCGGACATTCCATTAGAAGAACTACTCATCGTTGCGGTGCCCGAAGTATTTGAAGACGTAGAACCTAACATTGCAGAACTATTGACTCCTACCCCTGAAGCGTTAGCGGAGGCAGAACCTGAAACACCGGTATTAGTTCCTGAAGTGGCTGTTGAGGCGGAAGCACTCATCCCCGAATTAGCAGATGTGCCTGTTGTGCTGTGTGTGCTGCTACAATTTGCCAGCAGAACAGCTAATGGTAATACTAAGAATATCTTTTTCATAACTAGTCTTTTTGTTATTAGCACTCCCCATCAAAATAGTGCCAAAAATGAAAGAAAGTGTTAATGGCCATCTTTTTCGACGAAAAAAGTGTTCAAAACACCCGCGGTTTGTTATTTTTTTTTGATTTTTTATTCTTTACTTTTCCTTACACTGATTCTTGTGGCCCCCTTATGCGCGGAAGAAAAATGAGGCTAATATCGCTTTCGCTTTGTAAAATTCACCGGGTTGGATTGGCGTTTCCTAACCCGATTTCTCGGTTTTAAACGAAAAAAATTAAAATGCGCTTAAGCCCTTTTTAAATTACCACTAATTGATTATTATGCATACTGAAACAAATAGCTGGATAAAATAAAGCGTATAGAAAGCGTATTTGATAATAGTGGATGGACCTAAAAACGTTAATAAAGTAAATTGTAAGAAGGATAGATGAAAAGTTTTGTTCTAACTGCTTTTATGTGTATTTCGACCCTTTTAGCCAACGCTCAGGAAAGCATTCGCTGGAGTGAAAGTCAACCGTTAAATTGGGATGACTTTACGGGTAAGGTAAACGATACAAGTAAGTTCGATGCCGAATGTTTTGCTGAAATAAAGTACAATTATATATTCTACAGTCTCTCAGACTTTGAATTTGAAGTGTATGCGAATTTTGATAAAAACAGTTCATGGAGCCGTAGAGAAATGCAATCAAGTTCGCTGTTGAAACACGAGCAGATGCACTTTAATATTGCCGAACTTTTTGCAGAGAAGCTACAAAAAGACTTCAATTCTTATAGCTATACTGCCAGTACCTACAGCCTGGAAATCAACCAGCTTTTTGACCAGAGAAAAAGCGAATACCATGCAATGCAGCTTCAATATGATGAAGAAACAAATCATTCATTAAACAAGGCAAAGCAGCAGGAGTGGGAGGAATTTGTAACAAATGCATTAAGAACAACCAGGCTATCATTACAACTTGTACGAAACAACAAAAAGGAAACAGTGAAAGGCGAATAACCTTTACTATTTCCTTCTTGTATGTTACGGGAGGCCGTTTGTATAACACGCAGTTTCTGCCAGAAACTTTACAATTTTAAGTCAACTTTTTTGCCTGTTTTTACCGCCAAATAAATCGCATCAATAATCTTCAGGTCTTTCATTGCCTCTAAACCATCTACTGGCACAATTGGTTGCTTGCCATTTAAAATAATATCAGACATCTCGTCCATCTGCACTGTTTGATGGGTTACATGAGGAAAATTCAACTCTCCTTTGTTGGTACGTCCTTTAATCGGTCCATAACCTGTCGATGGATTCAATTCAGCAAAACCTTGTACTCCATCTAGAAAAAACCGGTCAAGATTGTTCAAACTATAAGTTGACAAACACGAGGCCAATGCTCCCCCTGGAAATCCCATTTGAAACAGGATGGTTTCGTCAACACCTTCTTTAAACTTTACAAAATCTGTTTTTGTTTCCTGTGCAGTCACCCAAATTGGGTCTTCGCCAATCATGTATCGCGCACCATTGATCGAGTAAATACCAATATCCATCATTGAGCCCCCGCCCGCCAATTGTTTGTTTAGCCGCCATTGCGTTGGGTCGCCAATTATAAAGCCCGACAATCCCTGGAAGAACAGTACTTTTCCAAATTCTCCGGCCTTTCGCATCCTGATAATTTCAAGTGTATTTGGTTCAAAGTGCATGCGGTATCCTACCAGTAATTTTACATTCGCTTTTTTGCAGGCGTCAACCATTTCCTGGCCATCTTTCGCGTTTACCGACATTGGTTTTTCGCAAATAACCTGTTTGCCAGCTTTGGCTGCTCGTATTACAAAATCTTTATGAGTTGAATTTGGCGTAATTACATAGACAGCATCTATATCGCGGTTGTTTTTGACCTGGTCAAAGCTCTCGTAGTTATAGCAGTTTTTTTCCGGTATGTTGTATTTGCTTTGCCAGTCTTTCAGTTTTGATGGAGTACCGCTGATCGCGCCAACCAGCTTTGCTTTTTTGCATGATTGCATTGCGTCTGCAACACGGGTTCCATAACTACCTAATCCCAATATAGCTACCCGAAGTACCGGCCCTTCATATTTTTCGGTTTTTGCCTCCGCCGTTGCAGGTAAAAAAGGTACGATTACTGAGGCGGCAGCAATTTTTTGTAAAAAATTACGACGTGAATTCATATAAGCAAAGTTTTTTTAAATAACGTGAACGTAAAGAATTACAAGATATGTATAAAATCAACCGGCACAACAAGGTGCAATTTTTTTATACCAATATTACGTGCTTTAATGGCGCGCCCGGCCTACAGCATCAAGGCTTTGCTGACAACAGCTGTGTTTCCTCCATCTCGTTTATAAAACCGGTTTGGTAAGAAAAACCTTCAGGATAAACTGGCTCTATGGCAAACAAAGTGTTCATACACCAGATAAGGCAAAATCTTAAGCATTCTACGCGTCGTTGGTAATTTTGACCTGTGGTACATGATAAGCATAGTGCCATGATGTAAAACAGCGCTTTTATTTCAGGTACAGGCTTCCCAACTATGGGTTGGGTACTATTAATTTTAGAATATATTTGGCCGATATGAAAACTAGATTTACCGTGAAAACAAAACAATTACTGTCGTTTTTATTATTGTTTGCCACTGCGTGCAGTCAGGCGCCTGCGGGCAGTGAAAAGAAGGTCACAGTTACAAATGAACAGCCAAAGCCTGCCGCCCCGCTGAGAAAGCCATTGGATACTGCTACTTACGATAAGCTTATGAAGGCGCTAAGCAACAATGATACGACCGGAAAATGGCCTGCTAAGGCACCTTATCCTTTGTCGGGAGCGTTATTACCTTTTAATCGGATTGTTGCTTTCTATGGCAACCTTTTTTCTAAGAAAATGGGTGTATTAGGCGAATTGCCAAAAGGCCAAATGCTTGCAAAATTAAAAAGTGAAGTAGCTAAATGGCAGAAGGCCGACCCTTCTGTACCTGTTATTCCCGCACTCCATTATGTGGCAGTCACCGCACAGGGTACTCCGCAGAAAGATAATATGTACCGCTATAGAATGCCTTTTAAACAAATTGATACAATTCTAAGTTGGGCAAAAGAAATTAACGGACAAGTATTTGTCGATATTCAGGTAGCCCATAGCAACGTTAGAACAGAAGTGCCTTTGCTGGAACCCTACTTGAAAATGCCCAACGTTCACCTGGGAATTGACCCGGAGTTTTCTCTTAAAAATGGAGAAATTCCAGGATCTAAAATTGGAACTTTTAACCCCGATGATATAAACAGTGCCATTGACTTTCTGGCCGATTTGGTACGAAAAAATAATCTCCCTCCCAAGATTTTAGTGGTTCATCGTTTTACCCAGGGAATGGTGACAGGGTTTGAGCAAATCAAAAAAGTTCCCGAAGTGCAAATTGTAATGGATATGGATGGTTGGGGACCAAAGTTTCTTAAAAGATCAACTTACCTGAGGTATATCAAAAAGGAACCTGTACAGTTTACAGGGTTTAAACTATTCTATCACAATG
>JALYZZ010000122.1 GCA_030948675.1 Bacteroidota bacterium
GTTGCGTCGCAATCACTTCATCCGCATCGCATCCGGCAGCTTCAGCTTCTATTCATTTTACTCCTACGGCAAAAAAAGCCTTACACATCCGAGACCAGACCCATTGGTTAAATCGGCCGCAAAGGTAAGGAATGGAAGGCAAAAGGCAAAAGTGCAGCGGGTACCAATACGGTTTTTAGAGTACCTTAAGCAACTGAATGAGATGAAAGGAAAAGTTTAATGGTCATCAGCCGCTAAGCCAGCTCCCAGCGCGATTTTAAAAGCAGCAGTACTCATCTCCATACTTATCTCCTCAAAATTTCACCGGTCATTTAAATTTGTATAGCAAAATGCCATACCCCACACCAGCAGGATCTGCCGTATTTGCAAACTGAAAAGCCATGTACTTTCCATCTGTAGTAGCAACGGGATTCGATGCTTTGCCTCCTTCATAATCATTAAAATGTGTCAGTCTTACAAAATCTTTCCCGGTGCCGTCTAGTTTCAGTTTCCATATATCAATATTACTAGCTCCTCTCCTGCCCCCTAGCTGTTCGCATTGCCTGTCGCCCTCCACCAGCGAGTATTTGCCGTCAGGCATAATACCTTCACACTCGTTGTAGCTGCCGGGTGCTTTTGACAAATTATTGACAGCGCCCGTAGTTAGATCAATGCCCATTACTGATGCCAGGCCGTTTGGCTCATAACAGGTAAAAGTCATTTTGCTATCATTGTCGTAAAAGTCCTGCGCCTCAATGGTACAATTGCGGTCGGGGCTTTCATAAACGGTTTTTTGATTCAACATTTTAGGAACGCCGCCGGAGATATCCAGATCGGCCACTACCAATCTCGATGCGCCTTCTGGCAAGTCAGGGGCCTGTGCATGAACCTGCGAGAACGCGATCTTTAAACTCCTTTTAGAAATCGCCATTCCTTCACTCATCTTTACCTGGAACTTAACTGGCTTCGCACCTTTTGTGTTTTTTAAAAACCACAATTCGTTATCTCTTTGCCGGCTAACGTTAATGTTCTCAAACTTCTCAGGACCTATTAAAATATAATCGCCGGTGCTAAGATGCATTACCCTAAGAAAAGAGGCTCCGGGAACGTTGCACGTTAAGCACCTTATCTGCCGGTCCTTTAAATCAATGACCATGGCATCACCAAAACTTTTTGCCATAAAAGCAATGTGTTGATTATCGGGTGAAAAGTCAGCACGTTCTCCAAACCTGGTTAAAATTTCGATGTTTGAAGGCAAATGATCAAGCGGGCTTCCCGGCTTCCGCTTCTCTTGCTTAGATGCCTCGCGCTGTTCTACCCTGGTGGGCAGGCTTCTTCTTTTTACAGGGGGGCTAGCATGCGCTATACTATTAGTAATAAAAAAAACAATAAGAATTCGATTGAATGCCTTCATATTAATGGTATAAATTGTAAACGTCTTTATCCTTGCGGCAGATATTATTGCCAGTAATTTACAACATTAAATACATCTGCATCTACTTATCGTTCCCGGAAAGAAGACGACGAAAAAGGCGATCCCACGTGTGTCTGATACCAACCATAGCCTAAATATTAACACTACTCCATTTTCCCCTTTTCGGTCGTCTCAAGCGCTTTTGTTACCTTTGATCTCCTGTCAAATTGGCCTTTTATAACTATTAGCATTAAAATTGACAAACAAACAGATCTCAAAAAAGAATTTATACCAATACGCAACAAGTAAATTATGTTAGGTTTTATATCAAAATTATTTGGGGGCAGCAAATCGGAGAAAGACGTAAAGTTGCTACTTCCTATTGTTGAGAAGACGAATAACTATTACCAGCAATACCAGTCGCTGAGCAATGATGAGCTTCGTGCAAAAACGGTTGAATTTAAGCAACGCATCCAGTCTCACTTAAAAGAGATCGATACAGAGATTGAAAAGCTATCCAACGATGCTGAAGCCTTATCAACAGAAGATATTGGAGGTCGCGATACTCTTTTTGAAGCCATAGACAGGCTGAAGAAGCAGCGCAACTCTCAAATAGAGGAAGCACTTAAAGAAATACAACCAGAGGCTTTTGCCGTTGTAAAAGAAACAGCGCGCAGATTTACTCAAAATACTAAGTTGCAGGCTACAGCTACCAAACATGATCTGGTGCTGAGTGCCACCAGGCAACACATAACAATACAGGATGATACAGTCAGCTTTAGCAATACCTGGCTCGCTGCCGGCATTCCTGTGACCTGGAACATGATTCACTACGACGTACAGTTGATAGGAGGCTCTGTCTTGCACGAAGGTAAAATTGCTGAGATGGCTACTGGTGAAGGTAAAACCCTTGTGTCTACCTTGCCAGCATACCTAAATGCACTGGCAGGTGAAGGAGTGCATATTGTGACTGTAAACGACTACCTGGCTAAGCGCGACTCAGAGTGGAACGGTCCAATATTTGAGTTTTTAGGACTTCGTGTAGATTGTATAGACAAACATCAGCCGAATACACAGGAGCGCAGAAATGCATACCATGCCGATATTACTTATGGTACTAACAACGAATTTGGTTTTGACTACTTAAGGGATAACATGGTACATACACCTGATGAAATGGTGCAACGCAGGCATCACTACGCAATGGTGGATGAGGTAGACAGCGTGTTGATCGATGATGCGCGAACGCCTTTAATTATCAGCGGCCCTGTACCTCGCGGCGACGAGCAGGAATATCATATTTTAAAGCCGAGGGTGCTGCAACTGGTAGAAGCTCAAAAAAGAGTTACAAACCAGTTTTTGAATGAAGCAAAGAAAAAATTTGCAGAAGGCAATGATGACCCTAAAGATGGAGGTTTGGCTTTAATGCGTTCTTCGCGTGGTTTACCCAAAAGCAGTGCCTTGATTAAGTTTTTAAGTGAACCCGGCGTTCGTACAAAACTTCAAAAAATAGAGAACTACTACCTTGCGGACCAGCAGCGCGAAATGCCTAAAGTAGACGAGGAATTATTCTTTCATATAGACGAAAAAAATAACCAGGTTGATCTGACAGATAAAGGTATCTCAATGATTACCAAAGGAGGTGAAGACCCAAACTTCTTTATTCTTCCAGATATCAGCGTTCAACTAAATGCAATTGATACCGACGCAAAACTTTCGCCTGACGAAAAACTCCATCAGAAAGAGGCTATTTTAAACGATTATTCTCTCAAAGCAGATCGTATTCATACCGTGCAGCAATTGCTGAAAGCGTACACTTTATTTGAGAACGATGTAGAGTATGTGGTGATTGATGGTGCAGTGAAAATCGTTGACGAACAGACGGGCCGTATTATGGAAGGTCGCCGCTATAGCGATGGTTTGCACCAGGCTATTGAAGCAAAGGAGAACGTAAAAATTGAAGCAGCTACTCAAACATATGCGACGGTGACGCTTCAGAACTATTTCCGGATGTACCACAAGTTGGCGGGTATGACAGGTACGGCGGAAACAGAGGCAGCAGAATTCTGGAGTATCTATAAGCTTGACGTGGTTACCATTCCTACAAACATTCCTGCCATTCGTAAAGATGAACAGGATTTGGTGTTTAAGACAAAGCGCGAGAAATACAAAGCGGTTATCGAAGAGATAGAAAAACAACGTAACCTCGGTCGTCCGTCATTAGTAGGTACAACCAGCGTAGAGGTAAGTGAGTTACTTAGCCGGATGCTAAAACAAAAACAGATTGCACACAACGTACTAAATGCAAAACAACATGCCAGGGAAGCACAGGTGGTTGCCGAAGCAGGCCTTCCGGGCAATGTAACCATCGCGACCAACATGGCAGGTCGTGGTACTGATATTAAGCTTGGCCCAGGCGTAAAAGAAGCAGGCGGATTGGCCATTCTCGGTACCGAGCGTCACGAAAGCAGGCGTGTGGACAGGCAGCTTCGCGGGCGTGCGGGTCGCCAGGGAGATCCGGGGTCATCAATGTTCTTTGTTTCGCTCGAGGATGATTTGATGCGTATGTTCGGCAGCGAACGTATCGCTAAAGTCATGGACTTTGCCGGGTATAAGGAAGGTGAAGTTATTCAGCATAGTATGATCACCAAGAGCATTGAAAGAGCTCAACGAAAAGTAGAAGAAAACAACTTTGGTATTCGCAAGCGACTGCTTGAGTATGATGATGTGATGAACAAGCAACGTACAGTTATTTATACAAAGCGAAGTCATGCATTATTTGGAGAAAGGCTTGCCCTGGATCTTGACAATGCATTTTATTCTGTTGCTGAAGGATTAATTGCAGGTTTTAGAGAGCAGTCAGATTTCGAAGGCTTTAAAATGTCTGCTATTGTAAACTTCGGTATTGATACTTCCATAACTGAGGAAGAGTTGGCAAAAGCCAATGAAAAGCAGCTTGCAGAAAGATTATACCAGGAAGCCATCACAAACTACCAGCATAAGAAGGCAGAGATAGCACAAAATGCTTTACCGGTTTTTCAAAACATTCGTCAGCAACAAGGAAAGCATATTGAAAATGTAGTCGTTCCGTTTACAGATGGTCGTCGAGGAATACAGGTACTGGCAAATCTTGATAAAACACTTGAGAGCAAAGGTGTTGAACTATCACAGGCATTGGAGAGAAATGTTGCGTTAAACCTGATTGATGATGCGTGGAAAGAACATCTGAGAGCGATGGATGATTTAAAGCAAAGTGTACAGACAGCTTCTTACGAACAGAAAGATCCGTTGGTAATCTATAAAATGGAAGCGTTTGGTTTGTTTAAAAAATTAGACGAGCAAATTAACCGTGACATTGTATCGTTCTTGTGCCATGCCGCCATACCGATCGAGCAGGAACAGCCGGAACGAGTAATACATGAAGGCAGACAGCAAAAGACTGATATGAGTAAAATGAGTATCAACAAAGATGAGATTGATATCGCAGGTCAGGATTATGCTGCAAACGAAAACGATTACTTCGACCCCACTCCAACTGCTGTAAAACAGCAGCCTATTGTAGTAGGGCCCAAGGTTGGCAGAAACGACCCTTGCCCTTGCGGTAGCGGTAAGAAGTTTAAAAACTGCCACGGGAAAGATGTGTAAATACAATGAAAACCGTAGCACTTGCTTCGGTTTTTTTTTGTACCGGTCGATACACCCCTGTTGACTCAGCGGTTGCGTCGCACCCTTGTACAGTAAACCCTTGATCTGCATTCAATACAAATGGAGCAATCAGCGTAAGAATGAAATTGAACCATCATATAGATCATACAGTTCTAAAAGCTACTACCCTTATAGCCGACGTTGAAAAAGTATGTTCAGAAGCAAAAGAATACGCATTTGCTGCTGTATGTATTCCCCCTCCTTTTGTAAAAATAGCAAAGGCCCTGTTAGTTGGTACTGATATTAGAGTTGCTACTGTTATTGGCTTTCCTTTTGGATATTCCGCGATAGAGGCAAAGCTGGCAGAAATATTACTGGCAATCGTTGACGGAGCTGATGAAGTAGACGTAGTTGCTAATATCGTCGCCATCAAAAACAGTGACTGGTAATACATCTTAAATGAAATCAATCATATTGTACCGCTAGTAAAAAGCAAGGGAAAGGTTATTAAAATTATTATTGAAAGCGGAGTGCTGACACAAGATGAACTTTTAAAATGTTGTCATCTTTATGGTGCCGCAGGGATTGATTTTTTGAAGACCTCTACAGGTTATGCGGAAAAAGGTGCCACGATAGAGGCCGTACAAATGATGCTGAAAAACTTGCCGGAAAATGTACAAATTAAGGCGTCCGGCGGCATTAAATCCTACGAATTTGCCATCAAATTAATTGAAGCAGGAGCAACAAGATTAGGATGCAGTGCGAGTGTAGCCATTATTGCCCAACAGGAAGCAGAAGAAAATAATTATTAATTTTCGATCTATGAAAGTCATTTTACTAATGGTTGCCATTTTTATTTTTCATCCGCTGTTTGCACAAATGCCAGGCGCTGACAGAGACACATTATCTTCGGTTATTGTTAATAAAGACTTCAGGTTTGATGAAATGGCGGCTAAGCAGGCAGAGTTGAACAAGCATGCTTTAAGAACAGGTCCGCGAAGGGTTAGCGGCTTTCGCATACAGGTTGTTAATAGCCAAAACAGAGACGAAGCAAATGCAGTAAAGGCAGAACTTCTGCGCCGCTTTCCCGATCAAAAGTGTTATCTATTATACCAGTCTCCAAATTTTAAAGTCAGAATAGGTAATTTTCTTACCCAGAGAGAAGCCTTTCAATTACGAAAAACCATTTCTGCGCTTTACCCTCAAAATGGTATTTACATAGTTCCCGATGTTGTTGAGTAC
>JALYZZ010000125.1 GCA_030948675.1 Bacteroidota bacterium
ATCTTGTATGCCGTCAAGAACTATCGTTAGATTTCCTCTACATATTGGTTCGCCTGTATGGTGTGCCTGCCCGGCTACAACCACTACTTCGTTCGGCGTTTGATGGCTGCTGATACGAGTAAGTTCATCTGCTGATATTTCTGTAACCGGCACCTGTAACCCAGGATGTTTGTTAACCCATGCAGCAACTGCATACACCTTTCTGATCACAAACTCGCTGTTAATCAACTCTTCTGCAAGCTTTGGTCCTTCTGCAACAAAAAGCCGCTCTTGGTCTCTTTGTTTTTTCTGGTATAAAGATTGAATATATTTGAGTTCATTTTTAGTCAGCATACTTTCTGTATAACAATCTGTATAATAAATATGTTTCACCTGTACGGGCATGCAAAACACACTCTTCTATTCACCGCTTTTAGTTTATTGCTGCTTGCCTCCTGTACCGTTGTTAAAAACTATCCTAAGAATAAGCCCTTCGTTTTCAAAAATAAGATTAATGTAACAGGTGAGGTTTCAAAGGATGAGAAAAACAGGCTGCAAACAGAATTATACAACTATTGGGACGATAGTTTAAAGGTGAATAGCATACTGCAGTTTGGCGTGCGCACGGTCATTAAAAATCCAAGCACTTTTGATAGCTCTGGCATCAATCGCAGCATTGTTTTCATGAATTCTTATCTTACCGCCCAGGGATATTACAACTCGCTCATAAAACCTCTGCCTGTACGCATCGATACGGTCGAAGACCAGCTTCGTACAATGGTAGAAATGGATGTAACCGTGAACAAGAGTTTAAAAATCGACTCAGTATCTTATGACTCATCATTTATACCAGAGCTGCATAAGCTGGCTGTAGAACATAGGGATAAGAGCTTGTTGACCAAGAACAAAGTTTTTACTCAGGCGCTGGTATCCAGTGAGCTAGACCGGCTGGTAGCACTTTTTAGAAAAAATGGCTACTATAAGTTTACAAAAGAAAATCTATACGCAGAGGTAGACACTACTGATGCATCGCTGTTGGAGCTGACCCTTGACCCGTTTGAACAGGCAAGACGAATTACAGAGTCAATAGCGAAAAGAAAAGCAAACCCTACAATCAACATTTCTATAAAGCCAGACGTATCGGCCGATAGCAATGCTTTCACCAAATATTACGTAGGCAACATTTCCTTTTACCCGCAAACCCTGATCAATCAGTCTTTTGATTCATTACTAAAAAAGACTTTTCCGCTGGTAACAACTCAAAGAGAATTTACGCTGAAACAGCAAACTCCAATGGTGGTAATGAGGCCTTTGCGCGAGCATACTTACATGAAAGAAGGTGCTGCTTACGATGAAGAAACTTATTATAAAACAGTGAATGCGTTCTCGCAAATGGGGCCATGGAGCCAGGTAGAAGTACGGGCGATACCAAGGACAGATTCTGCCAATATTCTCGATTTCCATTTTTTTCTTACCCCTGCTTCCAAATATTCTTTTGGGTACGATTTCGAAGTTAGCCGCAACAGTGGAAGTATTTATTCGAGCAACTTGCTGGGCATTACCAATGTACTTACCCTGCGTAACCGAAACCTTTGGAAAAGCGCTATTCAATCGAGCACTAACATAAGGGCAGGGGTAGAACTTGGCTTTACTGATACAGCCGTACTTCAAACCATACAGGCAAGCGTATCGCAGACGTATAGCATTCCTCGTTTTATAACTCCATTCAAAATAAATCATGTAAAAAACCTCGATAATTATAAAACCGTTATTAACGTAAATGCCTCTTACACCGACCGAAGAAACTTTTTTCGGCTAAGGTCTGCTGTAGCTTCGTGGGGGTATGAGTGGAAAAAAAATAACCATGTGTGGTTATACCGGCCGTTAAATATTGAGCTGTACAGCCTTGACACGTTAACAGGGCTGCGCGAAGCTTTTAAAACCAATCCATTTTTAAGAACAGCTTTTAACACCGGATACGTCATCAGCCAAAACATCACATATAGTATTACTTTTCAAAACCCGAAGCGGCCAAACGTTACCAACAACCTGAGAGTTTCAGCAGAAGAAGCCGGTGGACTAATGGGAAGATTTAGGGGATTAAACGATAAGATCTATCAATACCTCAAGCTGGAAAGCGAGTTTAGCCAGGTGACACAGTGGCGAAAAACATCCTTTGCCTATCGTGTTTTTGGCGGCATCGGTTACAACTACAGCGATGACCCGGTTATAGGAAGGTCTCTTCCATTTTTTAAACAGTTTGCAGCCGGCGGCCCCTACAGCATGCGTGCGTGGGGCCTCAGGCAACTTGGCCTCGGTTCCTCATTACTCAGTGATACTTCCACAGGCTTTCGCGACCGGTTTGGAGATATACAACTTGAGAGTGATTTTGAATACCGCTTCCCGATAACTGTTATAGGCGGGGTTAAAATAAACAGCGCATTTTTTGCCGATATGGGTAATATCTGGAATCTAAAAAACAATATAGAAAACCCAAAAAGTAAACTTACGCTCGACCGCTTCTGGCACGACATTGCCATAGGCGCGGGCACGGGTCTTCGCTTCGACTTTAATTATTTTCTTGTAAGGCTTGACTTTGCCTATAAAGTAAAAGACCCGGCAAGACAAAGTAACAACGGCTGGATGAGCATCCGTGATTTTGAATGGAGAAACCGCGAGTTTGATGTGAAGGATATTAACGGCAGAGAGTTAAAAAGAAACAATTTTGCCATACAATTAGGAATAGGTCTTCCCTTTTAAAACCTGATGCTACTTTTAAAATACGACCCTTTTTTTGCCCGAAGAAGAGGCTTTTTTTAGCCCATTTAGTGTAGCATTTCGCTTATAAAGCTCTCCATAGTAAAGGCGTCTGAAGCGTAAAATTCTCCAATTCGGGTACGGCGAAGACTGCTTAAATATGCGCCGCAGCCCAACTGTTGCCCGTAATCGTGCGCTAAACTTCTGATATAAGTACCCGAGGAGCAAATCACTTTAAATTGCACAACCGGTAACGCTATACGTTCAATAGTAAAGCTATGAATGGTCACATTTCTTGGTTCCATTTGTACGTCTATTCCTTTTCTTGCCATTAGGTAAACCGGTTTTCCTCCTTGCTTTATTGCTGAGTGGATAGGCGGCACTTGCTGTATATCGCCTGTAAAAAAACCAGTTGCATTATATATTTGTTCTTCACTTATGCCGCAGATGTCTTTTATCTCTACCGGCTCACTTTCCAAATCGTAAGTAGGAGTAACAGCGCCAAGGGTAAAGGTGCCGGTGTACTCTTTTTCCATACCCATGTATTCATTTATTTTCTTGGTAAACTTGCCTGTGCAAACAATCAATAACCCTGTTGCCAGCGGATCTAGTGTACCTGCATGACCGACTTTTTTAATTTTTATTAAACTGCGTATTTTCCTGACTACGTCAAAAGACGTCCAGTGAAGTGGCTTATCGATCAATATAACTTGTCCTGTTTCGTATTTACCTGGTTCGTTGTGCAAAGATTGTTTTTCGGCAAATGTAATTGCTGCCGGTGCAATAATTTTTAAAAGAGACTTTAATGGCCCGCATAAATTGCATGTAAAGCCACTTACAGGGAAAAACAGCAGTAACCACGCTGCAAGGTGTTAATTAAAGCAATAATAAGAAATGACTTAGAAACTAATTGCAATTGCTTAACGTACCTTACACAGGTATACAATTTTTAAAAAAAGTAGCCTGCAATGTGCTACGTAAAACTCGACATTATGAAAAAGATATTTGTTTTAATGGTTGCCTCTACACTAAGTATAGGCCTTTTTGCACAAACAGGTAAGGACAAAGACAAAAAGATGGACAAGATGGATAAGATGGACCACCCAGGCAAAATGGAAAAAATGGAGCATGAGGGAATGGGAAAAATGCACAAAGACATGAAAGATTGTGTAATGATGGAAGATGGCAAGATGATGGTAATGAAAGGTGGCAAAACAATGCAAATGGATAAAGACATGACTTTGCAAAATGGTACGATGGTAATGTCCAACGGAAACGTGAAATGGAAGAATGGCAAAACGTCGATGCTAAAAAATGGTGAATGCGTTTATATGGATGGTAAAATGGCGAAGATGGATATGAAGAAAGATAAAATGAAAATGTAACTCTTCGAAATCTTGTTGAGATAAAAAGCCAATGGTATTTTTACCCTTGGCTTTTTTTATGGCAGTTTTAGCAGTGCTACAATTAGGTGGCTATAATGAGCAAATATGAAACCGAATAATTAGAATGCTGGCTTCATTATCATGAATACTGCAATAAAAAACCCCGATTTCTCGGGGTTTTTAAAGTAAAAAACATTAGAACGGTAGTGGCAGAGCTTTATTCACCTTCACTGTCACTGTGTGTATGCGCATCCTTATCTTTTGCTTCGTAATAGTTCTTTTTAGCATCGATTATCTCCTTGTCTTTTTCATGCTTCAAATCACGTACTTTCTGCTTTCTTTCGTCTTTGGTCAGCGATTTATCATCCTTCACATTATCGATCTTATAGCCATACTCGTTTTTAATATCTTCTATTTGAAGATCTAGTTGAGAAGGCCTTTCTTCAACACGCCTTTGATTGTAAAAAGGATCATTAAAGGGCGAATATCCAAAGCCGAAACGTGAACCATAACCGTATCCTAACCCATAACCATAGCCGTAGTAAGGATATATCGGAGCAACAGGAGCTATAACAGTAACACGGGGTCTAACATAAGCTCCACCGTAACTACCTCCGCGAAAACCACCAATCTTAGGTTGAGCAGCAGCACCAAGTGCCACACCTAAAGAGAACAATATCACTAGTAGCTTTTTCATAATTAATTTTTTTATGTTTGTAGATATACAAAACCTGTGCTAATAGGGTTTCAACATTGGCATATAACTATTCGATAACAGTTCAAATAGCGCTACTTTTCAAATTGCAAATTCGATCAGAATTAATGACAAAAGCAGCATAAAAATCAATGTTAAAATGCCAGATTCGCAGAGAATTATCGCTGCAAAAGAGCGAATTTGACAGTCGCGTTTTCAAATTTTAAAAAGTAGCTCCTTAGTTGTAATAAAAAGGTGTTTTGATATAAAAATTTACACTTCAAACGCTTGTATAGAAGCAGTTAAAATAAGAAAAGCACTCCATCAGCAATAGGTCATTAAGCAGGTTTAAAAGTATATTTACACATGAGTTTTTTTGTTGAGCAAGAATCTGTGGTCCGTAAAATCTGGGGTAAAGGCGATACTATTTTATTCATTTTTGCAGGTGCCTCTGCTGAGTTTGCGCTTAACAAAGCTGTCGACTGGCTCTACTACACCGGCAGGCTTCCTGCTGATCCTTTAGGCAGATTATTTTCTACTGTTAATTATGCCCTAAAAATTGTCTTTTCTGAAAATGATGCTGCCCTAATCGCCATTGACAAAATTGCCGCTATTCACCGTGCTGTTGAACAGCAGCGGGCCGCGCATATACCAGATTGGGCGTACCGCGATGTATTGTTTATGTTGATCGACTATTCCATCCGCTCTTACGAAATACTCGAAAGGAAACTTTCATATATGGAAAAAGAAGAAGTATTTGATGTATTTAACCGGGTAGGCCTAAGAATGAATTTAACAGGTCTTCCTGGCAATTACAACGATTGGATGGTGATGCGCAATGAACATCTGCAAAATGACCTGATAAAGAGCAACTTTACTATTGATCTCTACAAGCAGTATCGCAAACACCTGGGCCCAATCCGATATAAATTACTGATCGAAGGACAAATTTTGGTAGTACCACAAAGTGTAAATGATCTTTTAAAGTTGGGGGGTTTTTCTCTTCTAGCACCGGTACTCAGCATCTATAAGATATTAAGAAGTCTTAAACTTGACTGGTTTTTGAAAGCAGCTATTTTGCCAAAAGAGTATAAGGAGGAAATAAAGGAGTTAGACGTAATGACCAGGAAGTAACGCGGTGCAATTTTGTTGACTGACTCATGGCATACAATATATGTAACATAGCTACTGAATGCACATCGCTCTACCTGCTGCTAAATCCTTTATCTTCATGGCAAACCTTTCCTGATGGATTCTTATTTTCAATTGAAAGAAAATAATACTTCTATTCAAACAGAAGTTATTGCGGGCATTTCTTCCTTTCTTGCTACTGCTTATATTATCGTGGTAAATCCATCTGTTCTTAGCCAGGCGGGTATGCCTTTTCCGGCCGTGCTTACAGCTACAGTGCTCGTCGCATTTTTTAGCAGTCTCATGATGGGTCTTTATGCAAACAATCCCATCCTGGTTGCTCCCGGCATGGGCCTGAATGCATTTTTTACCTACTCTGCTGTGCTTGGTATGAAGGTGTCGTGGCAGATTGCACTGGGCGCTGTTTTCTGGTCCGGAATTATTTTCCTTTTGCTGTCTGTTTTCAATGTTCGTACCCACATAGTCAGGGCCATTCCCAGAACCCTTCGTTATGCTGTTGCTGCCGGCATTGGGTTGTTTATTACGCTTATTGGTTTTGCCAACGCAAAATTTCTCGTAGCCAATCCTGCTACCATTATCGGAATGGGCAAACTCGATGCGGCACTAATTACTTTTATTGCAGGTTTTGTAATTACCGCAGTGTTCGTTATTAAAAAAGTAAAAGGTGGCATCTTGCTGGGCATTCTTCTTACTACAGTTTTAGCATATCCTATTGGCAGATGGTGGAGCATTGGCAACGCCTCATCTACTCTTGTTAATTATAAAGGAATTTTTGCGGCACCTGATTTTAGCCTTGTTGGCAAGCTCGACCTGGTGCATTCGCTGCAGTGGTCAGTGGTGCCTGTTATTTTTGCTTTTGTGTTTACCGACATGTTCGATAGTCTTTCCACTTTTGTCGGGCTTTCTGAGGCTGCCGGGATGGTAGACGAAAATGGCGAACCGAGGCAAATAAAAAAGTCATTGATGACTGATGCCGTCTCTACTACATTAGCGGGCCTTGCAGGATCGAGCCCGGGCACTGCGTATATAGAATCTGCAGTAGGCATTGACGCTGGTGGAAGAACCGGGTTAACTGCAGTAACCGGCGCTTTATTATTTTTACCCTTCCTGTTTTTGTCGCCATTGCTGTCTGTTGTTCCTTCCATCGCCACTGCACCTGCGCTGGTACTAGTGGGTGTGTTTATGATACGACCGGTAACAAAAATTGCCTGGACCCAGTTAGACGAAGCGATTTCGGCTTTTCTTGCAATGGTACTTATCCCTTTTACTTATTCTATTACACAAGGTATCATCTGGGGATTTTTAAGTTGGAGTATCTTAAAACTACTAACCGGCAAGGCTAAAGAGATAAGTATTTCACTGTGGATTATCGATGTATTTGCCGTTGCCGCTTTAGCCCTGCAATAAGACCAGCAGGTTTAGAGGTACCTGTTTTGCGCCCGCTTTAATTGATTAAAAATGTATCAATAAAAAAGCCTGCGCAACAGCACAAGCTTTTCATAAAAATACATTTCTATCAAAGACTACTGGTATTGAATGTAAATTGGTTTAGGGGTAAACTCCAGCAATTCCTGAGGGGTATAGAACTGGCTGGTGCCTGTTTTGGTGTCATTGTGAT
>JALYZZ010000154.1 GCA_030948675.1 Bacteroidota bacterium
GGCTTGGCAGTGACGCAAGTAACACGCCACCAGGCTTCAGCACCCGATAAAGTGTTTTTACTGCACCATGTATATCGTAGATAAATTGCAGTGTTTGAGTAATAATAATACAATCAAAACTATCAGATGGAATGTGATCTGCCTTTGCCAGATCCGCTACAATTGTAGGATTTGAATCAGGATGCGCCTGATCAAGCACATCAGAACAGGTGACACGATGGCCTCCGAATTTTTTTGTGTAGCGATCATCGCCAATCTCTACCACGTGACCTGAAATATCATTGGAATAACGGGTGAGAAACTGGTTTATATAGTAACGGTCAAGCGGCGTTCCCCGATCGTACCCAAAGGACCGTGTAAATGGTTCTACCCGGCGAAAATCGCCGAAATTAACTTTCCCTACTAGCGGCGATGATTGTTCGTGTTGGCCTTTGATATCTTGCATTGTCAACTTGATTAATTTTTAGTACGATGCATTCTCAATTGTAATAGCTGCAAAAGTCTACGCATGGATGGTTGTAAAAACTCCGTTACTTAAACACCACCTGGTGTATAACGAAACATCCTCTTTTAGCGTACTGTATCCGCTACCATCATAAACCGCCTTCTCGTAAGCTGCAAACATTCCTGCTTTCCAAAAAAGAAGTGCAGGGTCTAAATTTTCATGCCGGCTCGCTACACTATAGCCCACAAAAAGATGATGTTGCATACCCCTAAATTCGATTGCCTGTATCGCTTGTCCGGTGCTGATATGGTCAGAGTGGTCACTTGCGTTCGTACTAACATCAGGATTTAGGTAGTTAACGTTTGTGTTGCCAACATCGCTACGTTCCCATGTAATAATTGCACCGAGCGTGGTGCAGAAGTCTTGCCAACTGCTGTAGGTAGTTGATTGATCTATTGCGCTTATTTCAGCTATCTGACCGGCCACAAACCTTGACAAGCTGTAGAAATTATTTTTGGAAAAGCCATTGCCGTCGATGTTTCCGTCAGGCAAACGAAGGAAATAACTGGTAACGTTATGTGTACTCCAAAAGTTAATAGGATGTCCGTTAAATGCTCTTGTTCCGATACATTCTACGATTTTGATAAGAGGCGATGTACAAAATCGCACAGAACTTTTAGATCCTTCCTCGCGGGATGGCCAATAAGTTTCGCATGCACCGGCATCGCCTGCAGTAGTAATGATAAAAACAACTTTAGTGCCGGGGGTTACCAAATCATTATACGCATTTGGCTGCATAAACAATTGCCAGTCATCAGCATGAGCAACTATGTAAAAAGAAATTTTGGAAAAGGTTGTTTCAGCCATAATATCTTATCATCAGATAAAAATGCTACACTATTTGCGGGAGTTAACAGGAAGAGAGCGCTTTTTCAGTATAAGTTACATCAGTGGTTGACATGAAACTAGTTTGTAATTGTCTCTATCGCTGCCCGGCCTATCGCCCCGGAAGACACGGCAGTATGGGTAGCAGATTGTTGAAAATTTTGATCCATTGCCACCCGGGTTAGTACTTGTGCAGCAGCGCCGGTATTAGCAGACAGGTTAAAATGCTGTTCAACCCTGGCACGTGCCGCAATTCTCATATTTCGCAAGGGTTCCGGCTCCTCCAGTAACTGGAGCACTTTAGCTGCTATCCCTTCCCAGTCCCCAGCGCCGGCAATGAGGCCGGTATGCATACTTTCTATAATTTCACGTACACCGCCAACAGCAAGTCCTACAGTAGCACATCCGCACGCCATTGCCTCAAGTAATACCATTGAGGTGCCATCGCTGCGTGATGTATGAGCAAGAACATCAAGTGATCTATATACTTCTACTGGTGTCTTCCACCAACCGGCAAAGTGCAGGTGGTCGTCAAGGTGCATGTGTGCGCTCATTTCCTTAAGCTGATTTCGCATGTTACCGTCCCCTACCATTACAAAGTGAGCATCAGGTCTTTCACGATGAACAAAATCAGCCATACGAACAAACATATCCGGTCCCTTTTCATTATCTAAACGACCAACAAAACCGATAAGCGGCACTCCATCTGGTACGTTTATAGCACGCTTGAACTCGAGTGAAGAATTGCCGGCAGTAAAAAGATCTACGTCAACACCATTCCTTATAAGATCGACTTTGTTTGCATCCACACCCATTGCAAGAGCCTGGGTATAGGCTTCCTGGCAGTTAGTAATCAGGTGCGAGTTAACCGCCCTGGTAATGCCAAGCTCATGGGAAGTAACATTCATTCCATGAACGGTGGCTACAATTGGCTTATGTACCAGACATCCTGCTATACCTGCCAGTGCATGGGCTTTGGGCATGTGTGCGTGTAATACATCAATCTTATGAAGACGCGCTACCTCTGACACTAGCTGGATGGAGCGCCACATGGGATCATCTTCTACCGGGGTGATATAGACATCCTCTACGCCTATATCGCGGAGTGCGCTTGTAAATTGGCTTTCATAAGGACAAACGCACGTTACTCTGAACTGGTCCGCCGGCAAGTTCTCAATAAAGCTTTTAATATAGTTTTCCATTCCCCCCCTACCCGAATTGCCAATTACTTCCAGAACGTTTATACGCGCTTCGTGCAAAGGCGCAATAGTCATCGATTTCATAATGCTTTTCTATTTTATGCAACGATCTATCTAAAGGATTATAACCAAATCCATCCCTAATAACAAGACCTGTGAGACAAATTGCAAAACACAGACCACTGATCGAGAAAAAGCCTTAAAATGTTTAAAAGTAGCTGATTAACAAGATATATAAAATAAGTTGTAATGTTTAATAATAAATTGAATTACTTTTTTTTTGATACAAGTTGAGCTGATATAATAATTGCATCTATCAGCTAAAAAATTTGTTTAGGATGTAAAAGTTTGTAAGTGCAGGACTTATTGGGTGTTCTTTTCATTTAAGGCTCTCATGCTGTTGATTTTGTCAGCTACATTTCGTGATGTATCGGCAACAAAACCTCCATCAGAGCCACATGCAATTACTCTAATACCCATGTTATAATAAACATTATAGTTATCGACATTAAAAATAAGTATCCCGGTAGCTTTACCAGCTTTGTTCGCTGCACTTACCGTTGCTGCCACTGCGTCTTTAAATAACCGGTGATCGTACTGTCCAAAGATTCCTAAAGCCATAGAAAGGTCTGCCGGTCCAACAAAAAGTACATCTACCCCATCCACTGCTGCTATTTCATCCAGATGACTGAGCGCTTCAACAGTTTCAATTTGTACAATGCCGACAAGGTTGTCGTTAGCAGTATGGTAGTAGTCATCGAAGTTTCTTCCAAAAGTACTTGCACGAATCATTTTCGCTACACCTCTTCCTCCGTGAGGCGGATATCTTAATCCGCTTACCAACATTTTTGCTTGCTCAGCATTGCTGATATGAGGACACATTACACCTTCCGCACCCAGGTCAAGTACCCGTTGAATTCTTTGCTTTTGCGCGCTTTCCACTCTTACGAAAGCAGCAGTATTTGTATGCTGAAGCGCCTGAAGCTGTGCGAGTGCATCTTTCTCATTGCCCGCACCATGTTCAAGATCTATCAGGGCCCAGTCAAAGCCCGCTATGCCAATAATTTCGGCCGTAAGAGAACTTCCCAAATTTAACCAGCATCCGTTGACTGCTTCACCGCGTTTGATGCTGCTTTTTAAATTTTTCATTTTCTTGGGGGTTAATCTTATGATCGACTTAATAACCGCTTCTTTTTTTGCCGGGTTCTACAATTACTCCCAGTTGTTATAGCTGTATCCACTTCTCTTGATGTGAGCTTTCAAAAATGGCGTCAATTACTTTCATATTACCTATAGCGTCTTCAAGAGGAGCAGGTAAGTCCGTGTTAGTAAGAACGGCTTTTGAAAAAAGATCTCCCTGCAAGGTGTATTGGTTGCTAATATCAAATCGCACTTCGGAAATACCGCTTTTAGTATGAACCCATGCGCGGGTTGCAACATCAGCCGGCGCATTGAAAGGAATCTCTATTTCTATGCCTGCTGTTGTTCCGAGTATATTGACTCTTTGATAAGGAGTTAATTGAGTAGAACAGGTAAAAGTAGAAGTGCCTGTGGTAAAATCAAGAATACCTGAGGCAATTTGATCTACCCCAAACGCAGGATCAAATTCAACTTTTCCAAAAACTCTGTTGGGTTCTTTGCCATATAAAAAACGCGAAAGAGAAATGGAATAACAGCCAATGTCCATCAGTCCTCCGCCACCTGCTTCTTTTTGATTACGTATATTGCCCGGATCGTCGTTGTAATATGAAAAAATGGATTGAATCGTCTTTAGTTCTCCTATCGCTCCCTCAGTAACCATCTTCTTTGCATATACCCACTGCGGATGAAAGCGATACATAAAAGCTTCCATTACCTTTAAATGCGGTTTTTGGCGTGCTACAGCTAATAATTGTTTTGCCTGGTCGCCCGAAAGAGCTATTGGCTTCTCACATAAAACATGCTTATTTGCGTCAATAGCTTTTATAGCCCACGGCACATGCAGTTGATTGGGAAGAGGTATATACACGGCGTCTATCTCCCTATCATTTAATAAATCCTCGTACGAACCATATGCTTTTGCGATGTTTAATTTATTTGCCACTGCACGCGCCTCATCGATATTTCGGGAAGCAATCGCGGCAATATCGCAAAAGGCGCTTGCCTGCATAGCAGGAATAACTTTTTCACGAGCAATCTTTGCCGTACTCAGTACTCCCCATCTAACTTTTTGCATGTTGTAAAAATTGAAGAATGAGACACTGCATCATTGGCATCAGCTGCCGCTAATGGGTGCTATATTGCTGCAGCCCCTTTAAATAATAATGGAAAAAATTGTCCATCCATTTTTTGTCCCTTAGGTACCGGCGGCACCCCCTGCAACAAAGGTTCATCGGAGTCTGACACTACTCCTTCAGCAAATGCATTTATCACAAATGCTCTCCTTGGCCTTGAACTTTTGTTTTCGCCAGAACCGTGCATGGTAAGCGAATGGTGAAATATGGCTTCGCCTGCTTTTACCGGAACTGCCTTTGCACGGTCAAATTGCTTTTGTTGCTCTTCCGTCAAGTACTCCCTTATACCGTGCAAGTCTCCGGCCAGGTGAGTCTTGGGCAACAGTCCCCAGTGGTGGCTTTGCGGAATGTATTGAAGGCATCCATTTTCCTCTGTTGCATCGTCGAGCGAACACCAGCAGGTAATATGCGCAACCGGCTTTGTTCTTGTCCA
>JALYZZ010000179.1 GCA_030948675.1 Bacteroidota bacterium
CAGTAATTTTTATAAGAATATTGACAAAAAGGTTTCAAGTAAGTAATTACATGCAGCGTTGCTTATTGTAATAGTCTTAAAACGAATTATTTTCATCAATATTGTAAAACTCCCGTTTATTTTACATTTTTTCTGCAGTTGACACCCAATAAAAGTTTAGGCAACTTCAATAAGAAGTTTAGGGATACTGATCCCACTTTTCTTACTGCTGTAATCAGCTAGGTTTAATTAGATTATAAGCAGTACTGATTAGGTACGTTAATGCGTTAATAAAAACATTGTTATTACCGAGAGGACTTGTAAGATTCTACCTTTTACTTTCTTTTTGATGCTCACTGTTTTGATTTCGCTCTCTTATACGTCCCTGGCCACTCAGTTTTTTGATATTTCGTTCTATCTACCGATTGCCAATATCCCCTCTTCCATTGCAGATAACATTCTTTGTTAGACACAAAACTCGCATCACAAAACTTATTTTCTCTAAAGTGCCGTTATATGAAGTGTTGTTTGTTCCATTTTAATTGTAAAAAATTTTGCTGCTTAATTAATTTTAGCAATTAAGATACTTACCAGTAAATGTGTGAATTTTCGGAGCACGACAAAGTCTCTATTAAGAACTTTCTGTTTGCTGGTCGCCTCTAAATTTTTTAAATTATATTTAAGGAGTAAGACTAGTGCAGAGCCGGGAGTTAGGGTATTGTGAATATAACCAGAAGCAAGTTTTAAAAAGAAAAAGTTTTAAGACAGCATCAATTGACCATACGTATTGTAAACTTCGAAAGAGAGGGTCCCAACTTGCGTTGTACCCTCTCTTTTATGCTGCCTACTTAAAAGTAATAATTATACAAATTAAGCAGGCGATATTTAAGTAAATAAAAATCAGTATTAAATAGTCAGAAATCTTTTGACATCTTTTAATAACCTTTAACTGTTGCGTACACTACAACATCATTAAAGTCGTGATCGCAAGCTGGATCTGTTCTGTCTACATCCTCAAATCCAACTAAAACCTTATTTTCTGCCGGATAATTCAATAATACGACATGTTTTTTCAAATTAGCAGCACGCTCAGGATTTAATGCATCATTTGAGCAAAAATGAGGTGCATTATTGTTAATTGAATTGTTTACCGGGTTATAAGCATCTTTCAACAGGACAAATCCGATGGAAGTTCCGACCAAAAATCTTCCCAACTTTATTTTGTCTCCTGGATTAAGCGTCGTTCCCCGTCCAGCATTTGGAAAGATATAAGTAATCTTTTTTACCTTTTCAACACTATCCGGAGGGTTAGATGTCGGGTAGGTGTAAAAAGCAATGGTGTTTCTGAAATTTGTACCCTGGGAAACGAAAGTCAGATACACGTCGGAATTTTGAGTAATAGCAATATCACTGTTGGCAAAACTAGAAAGTAATTCAGGATGGGAAGTTCTTAAATCGACGGTTTCAGGAAAGTAGTCCTTTACATAACTAGACAAAGCAGGTGAGATAACATCAGGAGTAACAAGATTGGTAGGCCTGCCAAGCTGATCGAATGCACCAAGCGAGTCATAACTAGTTGCCGTAAAATTTACAACTGAAGTCAGGGGTTCAATTTCTTTCTTGCAAGAAAATAGCAATAATATCAACAATATCGATGGTGAGAATTTCATAGTTAGGTAATTTAACTTTTAATATCCCTTAAGCAACTTTAAGGCCAAATTGAACACTAGGAGAAATCCTGAAATTTAATTTTGTCTTCTAACTGTTTAAACGATATTTCTGGTTAAACATTGCAAGGCACTTGTTCCATCTTAAAATTAGATATTTCTTTGCATCCATTTTCAACGCTTTTACATCTTGCTGTAGGTACAAGGTTAATTCATTTTCATTCAAAAAAAAATTTTGGGAGGAAAACGCGCAAAGGATTTGCGATCGGTAGATCTGTTTTAAAATAAAAATCTGAAAGTAAAAAACTCCTATATTCGTCCCAAACCTTAAAACACATCATACCTGATTGCGGTCTAATCTAGTCTACTCATTCTAAATCTAACGACAGATGTGGGATTGAGGTTGGCGAAGCCTTAAACACAATTTTGTCATTGTTGTAATTTTAATAATAATAATTGCATTAAATCTATCGTATGTTTACATTACTGAGAAAGGTGAAATTTGAAAAAGTAAGGATTGCTGTTATCCCATTATGTATATTTTTCTTCTTATTTTCTTGTGTTACTCCGCAACAAACGGCTGAGTTTTTATATTTCAAAAGCGGGTCTGATACTGTTACAGTTCAAAAGAAAGAAACTATTATTCTTCCCAGCGATATTTTAAGTATACAAGTGTTTAGTAAGACATTAAACCAGGAGCAGGCTGCAATATTTAATATTCCCACCAATGCTAATGCTTCCAACACAACTGGCAGTACCAGTTCAACCAATTCGGGCGGTGGAACTGCATCTGCAGGGCAGGGGTATGAAGTGAGTGCTTTAGGAACTATCGAAATGCCCGTTATTGGAACTATAAAGGCGTCAGGTCTAACAAGGGATCAATTGCAAGCTTTACTCGTAGATAAGATTACCAATTACGTAAAAAACCCTACTGTAATTGTTCGTTTTGCAGACTTTAATGTCAATATTTTAGGTGAGGTTAAGAGTCCCGGTACAAAGAAATTTGCAGAGAATAAAGTTACTCTCATTGATGCATTAAGTGCTGCAGGTGACCTGACGGATTTCGGTAAGCGCGATAACGTCAAGGTTATCAGAGAGCAGAACGGTAAAAAAATTTATTATGCTGTTGACTTAAGAAGTAAAAACGTGTTTTCTTCGCCGGTATATATATTGCAACCTAATGATATTATTTACGTTGAGCCGAATAAAAATAAGATAAGAACCTTATCCGTCAATACTGAGACTCAAAGGAAAGTAGGATTGTATTCATCCTTTTTATCTATTGGGTTGAGCCTCGTTGCATTATTTTTTTATATTACCAGAAAATAGATTTTTATGAGGAAGGACGATAACGGAATTTTTGGGGAAGAGAACCATTCTATCAGTATAAGGGATATTTTAATCAGTTATCTTACAAAGTGGCCATTATTTCTTGCAAGTATTATAATATGTGTTGGATGCGGAATGTTGTATATAAAATACACTGTTCCTAAATACATGGCAGGCTCTACTTTTTTAATCAAAGATGCTGGCGGTCAGGGTGGTGACGACTTGGTTCAGTCAGCCCTGGCTGGTAAAAAAACTGCAAACATCAACAATGAACTTCTACTATTGAGCTCAGACAACTTAATGCAACGTACAGTTGCTAAAAATGATTTTAATATCTTTTACATAAAAAAAGGACGCATTTTGGATTTAGAGATTTATAAAGACGCCCCTTTTACGTTGAATACCCGAGATCTATCTGATAGTAATACAACTTACGAGATTCGAATAAAACAAATAGATATGCAAGGGGGCAGTTTCCTGTACGGTAAAGAAAAAGAAGGAAAGTTACAATCCTTCCGTTGGAATGAACCCTTTAGATACAACAATCAAATCTTTGTCTTGTCGCCTAAGGGATTTATAAAACCAGGAGACGGAAACTATATTGTTCGTTGGGTACCTGTTGCAGTGGCTGCAGCGGGGTTGTCTGCCAATTTTACCGCAAAAGCTTCAGATACTAAAGCCAATGCTATACAACTTAGCATAAAAACAGAAAATTTTAAAAAGGCAGCGGACGTACTTAATGCCGTCTTTAATGAATTTAATCTAACAGATATTGAGGACAGGAATAAGCTATCACAAAGTACGGTTCAATTTATAGATGACCGGCTAGTAAAAATTACAAGTGAGTTGAAAGGAGTAGAAGGAAATCTTGAGAGCTATCAGGGATCGAATCAGTTAGTTGATATTAAGAGTCAGTCAGCTCAGTCAATGAACAATTCAAATAATGTAACTAAAACAATTCAGGAAATAGCTGTTCAACAAGGGGTAGTATCAATGATCTCTGAATACTTCGAAAACCCTGTAAATGGAGGCAAGACAGTTCCTTCTTCCCTTGGCTTAAATGACCCAACTTTAGCCCTTCTAATAGGTCAGTACAACGAATTGCAATTAAAAAAGGATAGAGAAGCACCCCTAGTAGCACCAAACAGTACGGTAATGCAGGATTTAAACACGCAACTGGCTAACCTAAAGAGCAGCATTTTGGAAAGTTTAAACAATCTTTCTAGGAATTTGAAACTGCAGGAGCGAAACTTTCAACAGCAGAATAACCAGTACCAAAGCATGCTTTCTTCTGTACCCCACAATGAAAGGGTAATGCAGGAGATAAAAAGAAAGCAAAGTATTACCGAAGGGTTGTATTTATATCTACTGCAAAAGAGGGAGGAATCTGCTATTTCCAGCACAACATCTTCAATTGCTCACTATAAACAGATTGACCCAGCGAAAGCTTTTGGACCCGTTGAACCCAATGCTAATAATATTATTGCCTATACTACTTTGCTTGGGCTTTTTCTACCTATTGGGTTGATCGCTGTAAAAAATCTTTTAAACGATAAAATATCATCAAAAGACGACGTCTTAAAGCGTACATCGCTACCATTATTAGGGCAAGTCTCTCATATGTCTAAAAGAAAAAGTCAGCAAATAGCTGTGCTTGAGCGAAACATGATTAGTGAGCAGTTTCGTGCGATACGAACAAATCTATCTTTCTTATTAAAGGAAAAAAGCAAAAAAACTATTCTAATAACGTCTTCGGTAAGTGGCGAGGGAAAATCTTTTATTAGTTTAAATTTAGCTGCTGTCATTGCCATGCCAGGCAAAAAAGTGGCTCTGCTGGAGTTTGACATCAGACAACCGGTCATTAGCGCTAACCTTAATCTTGACAATACAAAAGGGATCACTAATTATCTCGCCGGCGATATTACTAATATCTCACAAATAAAGCAGGTGCTAACTCAAATTCCAAGTTTGCATATTTACCCTTCCGGGCCTGTTCCTGAAAATCCTGGTGATATATTGTTAACGAAAAATTTGAGTGGATTATTTGCAGCTCTGGAAGCAGAGTATGATTATATAATTGTCGACACCCCCCCTGCCGGCTTAGTTAGTGATCCTTTCATAATAGGAGAATTTAGTGAGATTGTTTTATATGTATTACGTCATGAGAAAACAGCAAAAAAGCAAATAGATTGGATTAGCGAAATGGTTAGCAATAAGTCTTTAAAGAATGTTGCACTAATTTTAAATGACATCACAAAAAGCGACAATTATGGTTACGGATATGGTAGTGACTATGGTTATGGTTATTCTTCAAAGAAAAAGAAGTTTAGCTTTATTAGTTGACTTACCATCTGTTTACAAATAAACTTTGTCGATGGTTCTTCGTACGGTATAAATTACTCGCAGTTAGGTTAAAAATATCTGTAAGTTTTAACCAGTGTTGTTGTGATTGTTTTTGAGGAAAGTGGGTTTTGAATTTTAGCGCCAGAAACCGGTGTTGCAAGGCAAACAGTTTTATTTTATAATTTTTATATAACAATGGCAGAACAAGAATGGGATTTGCACGTAGAACCAAAAAATAACGTTTTTTCTCTAAATCTTGTAGCGGTTTGGGAGTATCGAGATTTGCTTTTATTACTTGTTAGAAGAGATTTTGTTTCTTTTTATAAACAGACTATTCTCGGACCTCTTTGGTTTTTTGTGCAACCTTTGCTCACAACCATCATGTTTACCTTAGTATTCGGAAAAATGGGCGGGTTCTCAACAGATAACTTACCTCAGCCGTTGTTTTATATAACAGGAATAACTGCCTGGAATTATTTTGCTGATTGTATTACCAAAACTTCTACAGTTTTTAAAGACAATGCTAACATATTTGGAAAAGTATACTTTCCCAGGTTAATCATGCCACTAAGCATTGTTGTGAGCAACCTCGTGCGATTTGGAGTGCAATTCCTATTATTTCTTATAGTGATGGCAATCTACGCTTTTAAAGGTGCATCTTTTCATCTTACCTGGGCTGTATTTTTATTCCCGGTTATTGTACTGTTGATGGCAGGTTTGGGCTTGGGTGCTGGTATGCTTATCTCTGCCATGACTACCAAATATCGTGATTTAGCTTTTCTTTTAACCTTCGGTATACAATTGCTTATGTATGCAACTACAGTTATTTACCCATTGTCTTCAACCAGTGAAAAATATAGATTTATTATTGAAGCTAATCCAATGACCGCCTTAATCGAAACATTTCGATACGCCTTTTTGGGCAAAGGAAGTTTTACGTGGCTCTCTTTTGGATATTCGACACTAGTTACAATAGCATTTTTGCTTTTAGGAACAATAATATTTAACAAGGTGGAAAAGAATTTTGTAGACACGGTGTAGATTCTGCTTTGACCGTTTTATTACTTTGTTTACCTGGCCAGCTTCATTTTTATGAAAAACACATTGCTAACCCTCTTAAAAAGAATTAATATTTATGGCATTAGCCATTAAGGTCGAAAATTTATCTAAAGCATATCAATTAGGAGAGATAGGTACTGGAACTTTGAGCCGGGACTTAGAACGATGGATAGCTAAAATGAGAGGTAAGGAAGATCCTTTTTTGATGATTGGTGAAACAAACGATCGCACCACAAAAGGTGCTAGCAATGTCGTTTGGAGCTTAAAAGATGTAAATTTTGAAATAGAACAGGGGACAGCTGTAGGAATCATAGGCCGTAATGGAGCTGGTAAAAGTACCCTGCTCAAATTACTTAGTCGTGTAACTGCGCCTACCAGCGGCAGCTTTAAAGTAAAAGGCCGGATAGCAAGTTTACTTGAGGTAGGAACTGGTTTTCATCCAGAATTAACAGGAAGGGAAAATATCTTTTTAAACGGAGCAATTCTGGGAATGCGAAAAAAAGAAATACAGAGAAAATTTGATGAAATCGTTGATTTTGCCGGAGTGGAACGTTACATTGATACGCCTGTAAAAAGATATTCTTCCGGAATGTATGTTAGGTTGGCGTTTGGTGTGGCTGCACACCTGGAGTCGGAGATATTGATTGTTGACGAAGTGTTAGCAGTGGGTGATGCTGAATTTCAAAAAAAATGCATTGGTAAGATGAATGATGTAAGTAAAGGAGACGGTCGAACTGTGTTATTTGTTAGTCACGATTTAAACGCAGTAAGTCAGTTATGTTCATCAGCAGTTTTATTAAAAAACGGACAAGTTGATTTTCAGGGAGAAACAACAGATGTGATTTCAACTTACCTTAAGAATGGAAAAACTTCTGCTACGTACGTAAATGTTAAACCGCGAAATCGCAGAGTACAAATAGGGTTGATTGAGGTTCAAAATATAGATGGTGAAATCTGTCAGGACTTTTTGCATAAAGATTATATTCTTCTTTATTTTGAAATTACTATTAAAAATCTTACTGTAAGAGATAATCTGTTTGTACTTATTCTTGATTCGAAGAAAAGAAGAGTATTTGCATCAGAAAGTATAAGTCTTAAACCCTCAATGAAATTAATTATAGAACCTCAATTTTTGGTAAGAGGTGATTATTCTGTCCACGCTTTCATTAACAATCCTGGGTTTGAAATGGTTGATGTTGTAGAAGATGTTTGCAATTTTAAGATTGTAGATGACGGATCCATAATGGCAAAGCACGGCGAATTTGACTACGGAAGCGTATTTGGAAAATATTATTGGGACTAATGTAAAAATGCAAGGGCTGTTAATAACATAATTAATGATAAAAAATTTTTTGTCTAGGCTTTATAAACCAGTTTCAAAAATTGAAGCTGAACTTAACAGAATTCTAGAATTTCCGCGTTTTCAGGTCGCAACTACCAATATTTTCGGGAAGTCTTTTACATTTCACGACAGCTTAAGTTTTTATGTTACTTACAAAGAGATTTTCGAGAATGAAATATACAGATTTGCGCCCGCAGGAAATAAAAAGACAATTATCGATTGTGGTGCAAATATGGGGCTAAGTGTTGCTTATTTTTCGAGTAATTATCCTTCACATACGATTTACGCTTTTGAGCCCGATCCTGATTTATTTTTAATTTTAGAAGGAAACATTAAGTCTCTTTCGTTGAAAAATGTTGTTTTATACAATAAAGCTGTATGGGATAAAGCAGATTATTTAAACTTTTATACAGACGGAGGAATGGGAGGTCGACTAAATGTTTCTTACAATCAAAAGTTTGCTGTAAGTATTGAGGCCGTTCCGTTGAAAAACTATCTGACTAATGATGTTGATTTTTTAAAAATAGATATAGAAGGGGCTGAAGATGTTGTTCTTAAATCATGTGCAGCTCAACTTAGAGACGTTGAACGGATCTTTTTTGAATATCACAATAAAATCAATGCTCCCCAAACGCTGCACGAGCTTTTAGTCTTGGTAAAAGACGCCGGATTTAATTATTATGTTAAAGAATCTAGTACCAGGAAGAGGCCTTTTGTTGACACGGATTTGATTTGCGAAACGTTTGATATGGCCATTAATATTTTTTGTTATAAATAATAAAATGGTGCTTGCCGTAGATAAATTTTAAATGTTATTTAAAATCATCTATTTCACTCAGTAGTGTTATTACACCTTAGATTGGTGCTTCGGCTTCCTACTTTAATTTAATCTGCTTTTTCTTCTTAACTGCTCGTTTTTGGTAATTGTTATTGTAAACAAAACACCCTTGTTAATAAAGCTTTTGGTTTTTTTGATATGATTTCAATAATAGTTTCGTCTTATAAGGAAGAATATTTTGAGAGGCTAAAGAAAAACATCTCAGAGACAATAGGGGTCTCGTACGAAATAATTAGAATTTGGAATCCAAATTCGATTGGTATTTGTGAGGCTTATAATAGAGGTGCTTCTCAAGCTGTATACCCGTATTTGTGTTTTTGCCACGAAGACATGGTTTTTAATACAACAAATTGGGGTACAATCGCAGTTGAACATTTCAATATAAATTTGGATTTAGGTTTAATTGGGGTGGCAGGCAGCGCCTACAAGCCGTATATGCTCTCAGGATGGGGATCAGCATGGGGCAGCCAGTCGATCTATTACTATCTCAACCAGGCTGACCAGGTGGCCAAAAGAACTGAAGAAGTAAGAATTAATATTAAAGAAGGTATCTATTTAAATCAAACAGTTACCGTAGACGGCTGTTTTCTTTTTACTACCCGAAAGGTCTATAGCGAAATTACCTTTGATGACCGCACTTTTAAAGGATATCATTGTTATGATGTAGACTATTCTATTCAGGTTGGATTAAAATATAAAGTTGGTGTAATATCGAATATTTTAATCACTCACCTCTCCCTAGGCTCTTACGACTATACTTGGTTAGAAGACACAGTGCAGTTGCATAAAAAGTGGAAAAAAAAATTACCTTTAAAAGTGGGTTCAATATCAAAAAGCGAGTCGTTATTATGTGAACTGGGAGCTTTTCAATTTGTTTATGAAAAAGTGTTGTTATTTAATAAAGGCGCACGATATCTTAGCTTATTTAGTTTGTCTGGTAAGTTTATAACTTTAGTAGGCTTACTTAATTGGATTCGCCTCAATAGTAAGCTTTTAGCCAGTTTAACAGGGGCTAAAATTGGGAGAGCCAAATGATAGATTTAGTTTCAGTCTGCATACCTGTTTTTAACGGCGCGAAATTTTTAAGTCAGGCAATAAGATCAGTATTAGATCAAACTTACACCAATCTCGAAATACTTTTAATTGACGATAGATCTTCTGATAATTCGGAAACGATTATTAAAAATTTTGAAGAAATCGACAAAAGAATTAGATATATTAAAAACGACATAAACCTCGGGCTGGTCGGAAACTGGCAGAAATGTGTAAAAGAAGCAAAGGGCGAGTGGATAAAGTTCTTATTTCAAGATGATTATATGAGTGCCAATTGTGTTAATATAATGTACAATGAAATAAAAAAAAACAACACAGTGATGGCAATGTGTTCAAGAAATTTTTGTTTTGAAGAGAACTGTAGCATCAACGTTGTAGATTTTTTTTCTAACAAGTTAAAAACTCTGAATGCCTATTTTCCTAAAACTCGGGTTGTTAGTTCAATTGAGATGGTTAAAATTTGCAAGCACTTTCTATTTTTTAATATTATTGGTGAGCCAATTGTTACTCTTTTTAATAAAAAAATTTTCAATACAATCGGATCTTACAATCCGGATTTAGTTCAACTTGTAGATTACGAGTTCAATCTCCGGGTATGTTTCAACTTCAATACTATTTTTATTTCAGAAGATTTAGTAACATTTCGCGTTCATGGGGAAGCTGCGTCTAACGTTTCTGATGTAAGTTTTAAAAAGCAAGCTGACCGGTATCTTATAGAACCTTCGATACTCTATCATGAATATTTATTTAATTCTAAATATAGCTTACTTAGATCCCAGATTTCTTCTTTTAGATTGTTGTTCGACGCGATCAAATTTTATGGATCATTTTCACTTATCTATCCTTTAGAAAAATCAGATAGAAGAGAGTTATTTAGAAAGTACCCTCGCATTTATTTTTTCAGCCTGCCATCGTTTATCTGGAAAATAAAACGGTATTTTAAAGAGTATTGAGATGGTTTCAGTAATAATTCCAAACTACAATCATGCTATTTTTTTAAAAAAAAGGATAGAATCCGTTCTTAATCAATCTTACAACGATTTTGAGGTTATTATTTTAGACGATTGTTCTACCGACGATAGTAAGAGAGTGATAGAGGAATATTCAGACCACTGGAAAGTAGCGCATATAGTGATAAATGAGACAAATAGTGGTTCTCCATTTATACAATGGCAAAAAGGGTTTGAATTGGCAAAAGGAGACTACGTATGGATTGCTGAAAGTGATGATTATGCTGATCCCGAATTTTTATCTACCGCTATTACCCTTTTTGAAGCTAATACAACGGTCGGGTTGTTTTTTTGCGATTCGAACGTAGTAGATGCTGGTGGTATCGTGCATATTGACTATTATAAGAAATTTAGGAATAGAAATTTCAATACCGAGAAGTGGAATTACAATTACATTTCTACAGGGATAAAAGAGGTAAAAGACCATCTTATTTTTGACTGTACAATAAACAACATGAGTGCAACAGTTTTCAAAAAAAAGTTATTGTCGAATGTCAAATTTTATCAACTCAATAAGTTTAAATATTGTGGAGATTGGTATTTTTTACTTGCTTTAGCCATGCAAACCGATATTGGATACATTGCTAACTCTTTAAATTATTTTAGGTACGGAACTAATAATTTTAAAAAAGGGACAAGATCTGCCCTAAATTATCATAGAGAAAGAGCGCTCGTAAAGTATTATTTATGGGATGAACTTAAGTGGCAACTATCTGGAATTGAAAGGAAAAAAGCTTTCCAGCAATTGGCTGACGAGATGAAAATTCAGATCAACGAGGCAATAAAAGGGCAAAGCTCATTTTTAGAAACATTTAAGATGATGAAAGAACTGAGAAGTATAAACTCCTCTCTGTTTAATTCTCATTTAAAAAAGAGTCTATCCACGTATTTATGGAAAAACTAAGGATCTTACTAGTTTTACAAACGCCGTGGGGTACGAGTTTAGGCATGTCTAAAGTGCATTATGATTTGAAGCAAGAGTACGAAAAATTAGGACATGTAGTTGAATACCTTGATTGGAACCGTCTTTATCCCAGAGGGCAAAATCCATATGACAAAGTTTTTGGACCGCTGTATAGTGAAAAAATTTTAAATTATTTACGAAAACATGCAAATCGATACGATGTAATTGACGCTAATTTTAATTGTATTCCCTATCCTAAATCCGATTATAATTTTAAAGGTGTAGTAGTTTATAGATCCCATGGATTACAACCACTCTACCGACAAATAGAGCAATCAGCAGCATATAAAAAAATGGAATCTTTAGAAGGAAATAAAATTTCTTTTAAAACGAGGATTGGTAATTTTTATCGCTACTTACAAAAGAAAGATACTGATCATGAGTTGTTTAGTTCAATTAATCATGCTGATATTGTCCACGCGTTGAATCAGGCCGAATATGATTATTTTTTAGAATATGGTATCCAGAAAGAAAAGATTGCTCTAATTCCAAATGGGGTGCCGGATGAAAAAATAGTTGAATCTGATGATTTAATACGATTTGTAAAAAGAAATGAAGTGACTTTTATAGGAGCATGGACGTTTAGGAAAGGCATCAAAGACATAAATTGTATTATTTCAGAAGTTGTTAAATACACAATTCTTGAGCAAATAAATCTTTTAGGTGGGGGAGAAAATCAACAAATTTATTCTTTTTTTGAAGCCCGATTTCACCCGCTGTTACTTGTAAAACCTCATTTCTCTCAAAATGAATTGTTTGAATTGTTGAAGCAAACCAAAGTAGGAATTTTTCCAAGCTATGTCGAAGGTTTTGGTTTAGCTATTTTAGAACAACTAGCGTTTGGTATTCCAGTAGTAGCTTACCACACACCTGGTCCTCTGGATATTCTACAACCATTGAACGAAGGACTACTGATAAAACCAGGGGACAAAGTGGCTTTCGGCAAAAAAGTACTAGAAATACTTAATTTAAATGATGAAAGGTATGCAGAACTTTCGCAAAAGTGTAAGGAGCGCGCGCATCAATTTAGAATAAGTGAGATTTCCCACAAATTCATTACGACATATCAACTGGCGGCAGGCAGGTTAAACGCCGACACCACCAATGAAGTTACGTTTAATAATATCTGAATTCAGAATCTATGTGTGCAATCATATAGTCAACCACATCCCCAGTCACACTATCAGGCTTGCCTTTTATAAGAAAGTAATGCTTTTCACTATAGGTAAACGCTCCTATATTTTCATGGGGTGCACTTTTGATTGCGCGGGGGGATTAACGATCGGTGATCATTCAGTCATTAATGCAAATTGTAGGCTTGATCCTCGAGGCGGTTTAACTATTGGTGATAACGTGTCTATATCTAGCAACGCAATTATACTTACTGCTGACCACGATATGAATAACAATATGGAAGGAAGGCAGGTGGCTACAAAAATTGGAAGTTTTGTATGGGTTGGCACAAGGGTGATGATACTACCAGGGGTTGAAGTTAAAAGTGGGAGTGTATTAGCAGCGGGTGCCATTGTAGTAAACAAAGTAGAAAAAAATTGCGTTGTTGGCGGAGTACCTGCGAAAGTTTTAAGAATTAGGGAAAACCCAATGTTTGACTATAATGCGAGTTATAAAAGACTGTTTCAATAAATTATAAACGAGCACAGTTAGAAATTGATATTGAACACGCAATTTTTATTGTAAAACATTTGGACATTCATTCTACTGCATTTAATACTACGTTCAATTCGGACCATGAACATTATTGTTTTTATCCTTACTGCAACACTTGTAACAATACAAAAAATCATTTCCTTAATCACCTCTCTACTCTTATAGATATATCGTACGCTTTAAGAAAACAGTTTTCAGTTATGAGTAAAACGAATTACTTCCTTACTAAACTTCGATTTAAAGTATTAAGTTATGCAGGAAAATTTCGTGTTATTTATTATAGGCTCCATGGAATGGTAATTGGAAAAAATACACTACTTGGACAAATCCAAGTTGAATGGCCCGCAAATATAGAAATCGGAAACAAATGCGATATTAGAAATAATACTTCTTTTTGGGTTCAAAGCCCATTCAAAAAAGAAAATAGAATCGTTATTGGTGACAATGTGTTTATAGGAAGAAATACAGAGTTTAATTGTTGTGATTTTATCAAAATAGGGAATAATTGTTTAATTGCAAGTTCAACGGTTTTTGTTGATTCTTCTCATACTTTTGCAAAGGGACAATGTATTATGGAGCAGCATCTTATTTTGAAGGGTATTATAGTAGACGAAGATGTATGGATAGGTAGCGGAAGCATAATTTTGTTGGGAGTACAATTAGGTAAAGGATGTATTATAGGCGCGGGAGCAGTTGTTAATAAATCTATTCCTGCTTATGAAATCTGGGCAGGTGTTCCGGCAAAAAAAATAGGAGAAAGAAAAGCAGCATTTTTGGATAAAGCAATTTTTCAACACCCATTATAATGATGTCTAAAGGAATCTAGTGAATGTTTAAATCTTATGTCGGAAAATAAAATACCTAAAGTCATTCATTATTGTTGGTTTAGCGGTCAGGAAGTCCCCGTGTTTCTTCAAGACTGCATCGATTCTTGGAAAGATGTGATGCCCGATTATAAATTAAGATTATGGGACGCCAACAGTTTTGACTTTAATTCCGTTCCATTTATTAAGGAAGCTTTTGAATCGAAAAAATGGGCATTTGTTGCGGACTACATTCGATTATTTGCGCTTTTTGAGGAGGGCGGCATTTACCTTGACTCCGATGTAAAAGTGTTTAAGCGCTTTGACGAGTTCCTCTGTTACAATTTTTTCACCTCGCACGAAATACACCCTGGGAATTTTACTGATTTTGAACGGAGTAAATTAAATGAAGATTCTTTACCAATAAATAAAGATGAATATATATACGGACTAAACATCCAGGCAGCGATGATGGGAAGCGTAAAGGGTAATCCGTTTTTAAAAGAGTGCATGGATTTTTATAACGACAAGCATTTTTTGGGGAAAGACGGTGAGATATTGTCTGAAAATTATATTATTGGTCCTTATGTTTCAAAAAAAGCTGAGAAATATGGTTATAAGTATAATCAGTCAAAGCAGTTATTGGACAATAACATGATTATTTTAACGCCAGAAGTGTTTGTTGGCAATTCAGTTTTTTTAACCAAAGAGTCATATGCCATTCACCTTTGCAATGGGAGTTGGAAAGATAAAACAGGCTTTGAGGAAATGGAATATAAAATCCGTAACAATTACCCTAAGTTGTACCCTGTAGTAGTCTTAGGAAAAAAGACGGCAAGAAATATTATAAAGTTCTTCACTTATAATAAATTATGTTGGTAGTAGAACATCGCAGGACGACGCACAAATTTTATTGTGAGAATTGTTAATTCAGGGGATATAAAGAGCTTTGAATAAAATTAGTATTGTATTTGTTTGCGGTTCCTTAGAGCCAGGATGCGATGGTGTGGGAGACTATACGAGAAGGCTTGCGGGAGAAGTATTTCGGCAAGGACATGAAGTTGCAATATTATCAGTTAACGACAAACACGTTTTAAAAAAAATTGAGGAAGTTCAAGAAAGTGATGGCACATTTATTAAGGTATTAAGAATCCCTGATGCATGTACCTATAATGAAAAAATTTCAATATCTAAATTTTTTATAGAATCTAAAAAGCCGGATTTGCTAAGTCTTCAATGTGTGCTCTTTGCATTTGAAGATAGGGGTTTGCCTTTTAAGATTGGGCGCGTGTTTAAGCAGTTGGGAGGTGATACAAAATGGCATATAATGTTTCATGAGCTGTGGGTAGGTATGGAAACCAGCGCATCTAAAAAAGTTGTTTTCTGGGGTTGGGTTCAAAAACAAATTATTTCCAGTTTAATTAAAAAAATTCATCCCGCAATCATTCATACTAATACCCGGGTATATCAAAGACAACTTAACAAAATTGGTATAAAATCAAAACTTCTGCCTTTATTTTCAAATATTCCTGTGCTAGCATCTGGCGCCAAACGAGACAATAATAATATTTCTTTCGTCATTTTTGGAAGTATACATTCTTTCACTGACATAGAGCAATTTGCTTCAGAAGTGGCGGAGCTTTGCAAGAGAAATAAAATTGGCGCACTGCTTATTATGCTTGGTCGTTGCGGAGACAAACAGAAATATTGGTTGGATGCATGGACGCGGGCAGGACTGTTAGTAGATATATTGGGAGAACAGCCACCAGAACTTGTTTCCAAGGTTTTACTGACCGCGAATTTTGGTATTTCTACCACGCCGGTTGAATTAATAGGAAAAAGCGGAACCATTGCGGCAATGCGAGAACATGGGCTTCCTATTATTTCTATTGCTTCTGAATGGAGGGCAAGAGGGTTAACAACTAGTGAGCTTCCTGATTATGTTTATAGGTATATACCTGGAAGTTTAGATTTGAATGATGCAAGAACATGTTCAACTCTTACTATCAATAAGTTACATCAAGTGGCCAAAGTTTTTACAGACGATCTCTTAGTAGTAAGGGACAAAAAAGCAACCTGCATTTGAAAATTTTATTACTATCCCATAGGTTTTATCCCGACATTGGCGGTATCGAAACTATTTCTGAAATTCTATCAGAAAGGTTTTGTATGTCTGGACATGAAGTAAGAGTAATCACCTGGTCGCTGGATGCAACACAAAAAAAATTTTCTTTTAAGGTTATACGAAAGCCGTCGATAAAAAGACTGTTTTCAGAACATTCATGGGCAGACGTAGTGTTTGAAAATAATCCATGTATTAGACTAGGCTGGCCTTCTCTTTTTTTTCGTCGTCCATGTATAATTGGCTTGCAAACATGGCTGACAGCTGGAGATAATCACAGCGGCATTTACAAGCACTTTAAAACCTTGTGGATAAAGAGAGCTTCAAAAGTTATTGCCTGTAGTAAAGCTGTTCAAAAAGAGGTATGGCCAAAAGCTGTAGTTATTGGCAACCCCTATGATGAGAATATTTTCAAAAAATACCCTAATATTGATCGTGTGAAAGATTTTGTATTTTTAGGTAGATTGGTTTCAGATAAAGGTGCTGACCTTGCGATTAAAGCTTTTAATTTTCTTATTACCCGGCTAATGACAGATGCTAATATAAAACCTTCTTTAACCATTATAGGGGACGGACCGGAGAAGGAAAATCTGCAAGAGCTAATGGTAACCTTCCAACTTCAGCAATCTGTTAGTTTCACCGGTAGTCTTCGTGGTCAGGAAATTGCAAAAAAGCTAAATGAGCATAGAGTATTGCTTGTGCCATCGCTGTGGAAAGAACCTTTTGGGATTGTGGCGCTAGAGGGGCTTGCTTGCGGATGTATACCAATAGTTGCTAATCGAGGAGGGCTACCGGATGCTGTAGGAAGTGGGGGTTTAATTTTTGAAAGCGGCAACTTGGAAAGTTTGGCAACGGTAATGAACGAGTCACTCCAAAAACCGGAAATTCATCAAAATCTTCAAAATGCAGCTGCAGCACATTTACATTTCCATACCACCGGTGAAGTTTCGCGACATTATCTGTCAATAATCGAAAGTGTTTTTACAGATCATTCCCAAGCACTTGTTGAATAATTTTATGAAGCTTGTTTTATCTCATCCAACTGGAAATGCAAATGTTCGAGCTGCTGCTTATGGCTTTGTAGAAGCTGAAATTCTTTTTCAATTTTACACAACGATTGCAGTATTTCCAGACAGCCTTTTAAACACTATCAGCTCTATTGGTCCATTAGCTGAATTTAAACGACGATCCTTTTCTGCTTCACTTCGCCCTTTTACCCATACCTATCCAGGTTACGAAATTGGTCGCCTATTTGCTTCCAAGCTCAACTTGCAGAAGCTGATTTACCATGAAAAAGGCATATTTAGCATTGATGCGATTTACCGCACTCTTGACACACGCGTTGCTAATAATTTAAGGAACGCTTCAACAAAAGGAGCAAACGCTGTCTATGCATACGAAGACGCCGCAGTAAATACCTTTAAGAAAGGAAAAGAACTGGGATTTAAGTGCTTCTATGACTTACCGATCGGTTATTGGCGTGCTGCTCAACAGCTTTTGGAGAATGAGAATTACAAATGGCCAGAGTACAAGGAGACTTTAGTAGGGTTTAAAGATTCTCAATTTAAGTTGCAAAAAAAAGACGAAGAGTTACAATTGGCAGACAGCATATTTGTTGCAAGCACATTCACAGCAAAAACGTTGCAACATTTTCCCGGTACTTTGGCATCTGTTAAAGTTATTCCGTATGGTTTTCCTAATGTTGCACATGCCCGTCATTATAAGCCATTGCAAAAACGCCGGTTAAAACTATTATTTGTAGGCGGACTTTCTCAACGTAAAGGAATAGCTAATCTTTTTAGTGCAGTAGAAAAGTTTGAAAAACACGTGGAGTTAACTATTGTAGGCCGTAGAGTCACAGATGACTGTAAAGCGTTAAATGCCAACTTGAAGAAACACAATTGGATTGAAAGTTTACCACACTCTTCTATTCTGGAATTGATGCAACATAATGACGTACTTGTTTTTCCATCTCTGTTTGAAGGATTTGGCTTAGTAATTACAGAGGCAATGTCGCAAGGCACACCAGTTATAACTACGGACCGAACAGCAGGGCCAGACTTAATTACAAACGGAGAAAGTGGTTGGCTTATTGAAGCCGGTTCAACAGAGGCAATCGAAAAATCAATAGAAGATATTCTTTGTACTCCGGAAATAGTTGAAGCTTCGGGAAAGGAAGCAATGCATATAGCAAGCAACCGAAGCTGGAAAGTTTACGGTCAAGAGTTGTCGCAGGCTTTAATAGAGTCACTTTAATAAGTCAAGCATTTAAAACTACTTCTCTTTGTTCAAAGATAAAGACTTTAATTATCAAAATATGTCCGTATCAATCAATCATACATCTGATAATATAAGCTATTTTCCTGGCAGTGAAAAACAGGTTATTGGTTCGGTTAATAAGAAGAATTTTTATTCCAGCGCTAGCTTAAATTTATTAAAAAAAGGCGCCTGGGTATATATTCT
>JALYZZ010000184.1 GCA_030948675.1 Bacteroidota bacterium
GAGTAATTATACTCAGGTGAAACGATCACAAAACCGTCGGCCTTTGCAAGTACATTGCGAAATTTAATTACCGAAGCAGGTCTTTCCGCCACTGCAGGCAAATCAAGATCTGCATTATAAAGTGGAATATCACCAATAGAAGCAATTTCAAATGTAGTCTCTCCAGGTAGCAACGATGAACAGGCATTTAATATAGAGGTATTGTAAGATTGTTTCCGCAGGCTTCCTGAAATGCCTACAAAATGAAGGTGTGTACTCATAGCTTAAATTTTTTTTCTCCATCGTTCGAAGCAATAATTATTCCTCCAACGTATAAGTTATGCTGGTGAAAAAAAATAACTGTTTTGTTTCTATAGCAAAATATTGACGGCGTACCACAAAAGTTTATAATAGAGGCAACTTTACTTTTGCATTCTACTGATCAATCCTTAAAAGGTGCGATAAGTAACAGTCAAACCAAAATGCTTAATTACCGAGCATTTACATTCTTCGAAATCTCATATACCTCGCTGGGAAGAGTTGGTATAAACGTATCAAAAAATTTGCTATTTCAACTTATGCTGTAATATTGCAGCAGTTGTGCTATTACTAAGCGGCGCTTTATGATGAGAATGACCAAAACATGCAAGTTGCCGCAGTTAGCATAACTTGTTGCACGATTAGGGCGACATAGTGCTGAAAAAAAGGTTTGCAGCGTGTATCCAAAACCTTAAAAAACCAGAATGAGCAAGAATTTATTGATCGTAGAGTCTCCTGCAAAAGCGAAGACAATTGAAAAAATACTGGGTAATGACTTCGAGGTAAAAAGTTGTTATGGCCACATCAGGGATCTTGAGAAAGATGACATGGGTATCGACCTGAACAATAATTATAAGCCGCGTTATAAAGTTCCTGAAGAAAAGCAAAAAGTTGTAAAAGAATTAAAGCAACTGGCAAAGAAAGCAAAAGAGGTATGGCTCGCATCGGATGAGGATCGCGAAGGCGAAAGCATTAGCTGGCACCTGGCCGAAGAGCTGGGGTTAGATCCCAATAGCACCAAACGAATTGTTTTCCACGAAATTACAGCTCCCGCCATTAGAAGAGCAGTTCAAAACCCTCGCCTCATAAATATGGACCTCGTAAATGCCCAGCAAGCGCGCCGGGTATTAGACAGGCTCGTTGGATTTGAACTGAGCCCGGTATTATGGCGCAAAATAGGCATGCAAAGAAGCTTAAGTGCAGGCCGGGTACAAAGTGTGGCGGTGCGGTTGGTTGTAGAACGCGAAAGAGAAATAAACAATTTTGCCACCGAAAGCAGCTATAAAATAGAGGCGTTGTTTTTGGCTAATGACATAAATGGAAAACCGGTAACTTTTAAAGCTGAAGGCCCCGGAAGAATTCTACAACAGGAAACTGCAGAAAAGTTTCTGGAAAGCTGTAAACAGGCAGAATACAAAGTAACCGATGTAACAGTCAAACCAGCAAAACGCAGTCCGGCTGCCCCCTTCACCACGTCTACATTGCAACAAGAGGCGAGCAGGAAACTTGGTTACAGTGTAAGTAAGACAATGTTAATTGCTCAGCGATTATATGAGAGTGGTAAGATCACGTATATGCGTACTGACAGCATTAACCTAAGCGAAACGGCTATGCAGGCGATACAAGCCGAGATCAAAAGCAGCTATGGTGACAAATATTACCAGGCCAGGGAATACAAAAATAAAAATGCCAGTGCGCAGGAAGCGCACGAAGCAATTCGCCCCACTTACATGGAAAACCATTCTGCGGACGATGAAGAAGGACGCAGATTGTACGAGTTGATCTGGAGACGCACCATTGCTTCACAAATGAGTGATGCCGCTTTCGAGAAAACAATCGCCAAAATCAACATTTCGACAAACAGAGAAAATTTATCGGCAACGGGTGAGGTGATGAAATTTGATGGATTTTTAAAGGTGTACAACGAAGGCAAAGATGATGACGATACTGAAGAAGACGGTGAAGGCGTACTACCCCCGTTAAGAGTAGCGCAGGTACTTGATTTTAGGGAAATGAGAGCTACCCAAAGGTTTACAAGACCCGCACCGAGGTATACAGAAGCTTCGCTGGTGAAGAAGCTGGAAGAATTAGGAATAGGACGTCCTTCTACCTATGCGCCTACCATTACCACAATAATGAAACGCAACTATGTAGAAAAGCGGGATAAGGAAGGTGTAAAAAGAGAAGTGAACGTATTAAAACTAACAAAGGACAACACAGTTAAAAAAGATGTTGTTACAGAAAATACAGGTGCTGAAAAAGCTAAATTGTTTCCAACAGATCTGGGAATGGTAGTAACCGATTTCTTAAAGCTTCATTTTAAGAGCGTGATGGATTATGGATTTACTGCACAAATAGAAGAAGAGTTTGATGAAATAGCCGATGGAAAAATGAAGTGGAGCAATATGATTGATGGTTTCTACAAACCTTTCCACAGCAACATTGAAATAACACTTGAAACAGCCGAAAGGGCAAAGGGCGAAAGAGTTTTAGGAGTAGAGCCCGAAACAGGTAAAAAGGTAATTGCCAGAATGGGCCGCTTTGGTCCCATGGTACAAATAGGAGAATCTAACAACGAAGAGGAAAAGCCTCGTTTTGCCAAATTAAAAGCTGATCAGAGCATTGAAACAATTAGCATGGATGAAGCGATGGAACTATTTAAGCTGCCATTGGTGTTAGGTGAATATGAAGGAAAAGAGGTTGCCGTAAACGTTGGCAGATTTGGCCCATACGTGCGATGGGGGGAAGAATTTATCTCGTTGCCGCGCGGCGAAGAACCATTAACTGTAGACCTTGATCGTGCTATCGAAGTGATTGGAGGAAAGCAGGTAGCAGATGCTCCTATTGCCCTATACGAAGATAAACCGGTAACAAAAGGCAAAGGGCGCTTTGGTCCATTTATTAAATGGCAGGATCTGTTTATCAATATTCCGAAAGGCTACAACTTTGACCAGCTAACACAAAAAGATTGCGAAGAGTTGATTGAAAAAAAGTTAGAAAAAGAAGCAAACCGATATATTCAACAGTGGCCTGCAGAAAAAATCTCAATAGAAAACGGCCGGTGGGGTCCTTTTATAAGATTTGGGAAAAAAATGCTTAAAGTGATTGGTAAAGGCGAAAAAGGAAAATATACTGCTGAAGAGCTGGCAACGCTGCCACTTGATGAAGTGAAGAAGATGATTGAAGCCCAGATTCCAAATGCTTTTGCAAAAAAAGCAGCCGCTAAAAAAACTGCTGCAAAAAAAGCGTCGGCAAAGAAGGTTGCAACAAAAAAGGCCTTGTCAAGAAAACCGGTTTAATTTCTATAATCGAGTAAACAACAACAGCAGAAGTTTCTTCTGCTGTTGTTGTTTACAACTCCCTTAGTTGGCCACCGAGACAACTCTACTTAAACTCACCTCCTGCAATGGCGAGTAGAATGAGCAGATATACATCCAACATTAACAGCCAAATTTTAAAGCCCACATGCTGACTTTCGGTAATTCCTATCATTGCTAAAAATATAAATTATGAATAATCCAATTGGCCCATATAATAGCCCTACCGCAAATCCTAGCTACTTAAAAGCAGAGGTTCGTGCGCTTTGTTTTAATTGGTTTACAAAACGCCTTTTTTTTCAATTTTTAAAAACAATCTTTTCTATGAAAATTAATTTTTTGCGGGTTAGTTTTTCATGGTCTTGTATTGTCATCGTCTCTATTGCTTGCATGTTCCAATTGTATACTTGGGGTGCGGATTCTGCAACTGTAGCCTTCTGATGCCGCGCTGTAGGTAAGGCGGCAACAGAATTGATTATAATAAAGGAAGTAGGCAACAGAAGGTTGAATTTTTTCATCTATTTAATTTGTGTTAAAATAAGAATAAAACATCAGCATTTGCCTGGAACCGATATTTTTTTAATCAACATAGTCTAATAACTTCTGCTTGATTTATAAGCTAAAATTTACGTAATTTGAAGTAAGGATTTGAAAACAGGAAGGCCGTTAAGATTAATAATAACATGCATTTGAAATGAATGAAACCCGGGAAATATCTGCATTGTTTTCCCTGATCGATGACCCTGACCAGGAGGTGTTCTCCACCGTGTCTAACCGTATAGTTGACTATGGTCGGGGCATTATACCGAACCTCGAAAATCTTTGGGAAAATACTTTAAGTGAAGAGGTGCAGGAACGAATTGAACTGCTTATTCACAAACTCCACTTTATTGACCTTAACCGCGACTTTACTGACTGGAAAAACAATCCGTATCACGATCTGCTC
>JALYZZ010000192.1 GCA_030948675.1 Bacteroidota bacterium
AAAAACGGGCAAATGGAGTTGTAGACAGTTAAAAATATCTGTTTTAATTTCAGGAGCAAATTGAATAATTGTATCTATTGTAATCAGCATTTGGTAATGCTTACGTGCTAACAAGTCATCAGCTTCCCGTTGTTTAATAGTTGCCTTTACCTCTGCTATATCTGCATTTTGCAAATCTTGCAATGCTTCAAGCTGCTTTTCGATTGGAAGTGAATGGATCAGCTACATTCGTTTCTGTTACCGATCTGCAATATAAGAAGCCAGAAACGCTTCTATACTTTTGAATTTTCCAAACATTCTGTAAGCTCTTTTATTTTTATTTGTTATCCCGCAAAAGACTCTTCTAACGTTGGTCCATACAGGCCCGGTACTTTATTGCCGGTGCTGCGAAGGTATACAATCATTTCTCCACGATGATGATACAGGTGGTTCATTAAAAATCCTCGTACAACCTGTATCCGCGGCATCTCAGGAAAGATAGGATCCGTTCCTCCCATAACCATTTTCCAATTTTCAAACATACTTTCATCAGTTGCAGACTCTAAAGCTGCCTGTGCTGCCTGTAGATTTTCTTCAAACTTTGCTACAATATATTGCGCTTTACTAATATCGCCCTTATCATATTTATAAGTAGCCATGTCAAAAACATTCTGGTGCAGTGTAGGCTGATACCAATTATACACTTCCGCAATATGAGAGGCCAGTTGTGCCGTTGTCCACGATTTTTCTGCCGGTTTAAAATCTAATGCGCTGTCAGGTATAGCCTTTAATAATCGCCGCGTGTTGGCAGCTTCATTATGAAATTCGCCTAATAAAGATTCAACTATCATATTTTAAGGTTTTAGATGAAATAAAAAAATAGAAAAAAGAACTTAGACTTTACAAGGTTATTGTTGACTCAAAACCATCTCTCCAAAAACTTCCAGGCATTGGTTTGAAAAATATTTTGAACAATAATATCAGCGCTGATTTTATTGAAACTATTTTTCAACCTGCTGCTATTATTTTGCATATAGTTAAATGCGTGTCTTTCAAGAAATGATTTCAAATCAGGATACTGCTCCATTGTCCAAAAACTGTTTAGCGGATCAACGATACCGTCATAATCCGAACCTATTGCTACATTTCCCCATGCAAATAATCCGTTTGCATCTAACAGTTCAGCCACATATTGAATTTGTCGCCAAACCAGCTCACTTCTGTAATGCATAATTTTATTTTTGAAAAAAGAATGCCTGGTCCCCTTGATTATTTCATCACTTGCAATTCTTCGTTCGTCTAGCTGCAACCCCATGATGCCATTTGACTTAACCATCTCGATTATTTCATCATCATAGAAATTAATTTCTTTGTCATTGAAAGTCGTTCCCAACTCCGGAAACGCTGAGTTTGTAACTCCGGCGGTAGGCAAACCATTACATACGCCATGACTGATAATAACCGGTATGTCAAGATGCTCGTTTCTTCTCAACTCAAAAAATTGCTTTCTGGCCGCGGGGCTCAAGTGTTTTATATCTATCAGTATTCTCTTTCCATCGCTATTATCAAGCAGTATGTTTAATACCTCTCTCCCCAGCGACGTAAAACCGGTATCAATACCCAAGTGCTGATCGCAGTTTTTAGCAATCAGGCCTTTGAGACTTTCTGAATGGCCGCTTAATTCGTTAAAAAAGTGATGAGTAAAAGTGACAAACCAGGGTCGGTGAGGATGCTCTTTTAAGGCAACTGCATGTGCTTTTACTTCTTGCGCATCAGCTTTTATATTTTCCGGACTGCGCGCAGGATCGAGCCCGCAATTCAACACATGCAATCCCTCAATGGTGGGTATAACAGCAATATAAATTACTTTATCTTTTGCATCCGACTCCAGTGCAACACGGTTTAACTCCGCAATCGCGTTTAATTCGCCAAAATCACGAGCAATCTTGTAAGCGTAGTTATTGCCACTAACATTTACTATTGCGCCATCTTGTTGTTCAAGAAATGAGAATTCTGTAAGAAGATCTTTGAAGTAGTCTTTAATTTTTTGTATCTCATCTATCCGCCGTTTACCAACCTCGGTGGCAAAATCTTCTAACACATCAGCAATGACTTCTGTGCCTAATCGATTATTAAAAAACCACTTTTCAATGGTGCCCAAAGCCATTGCAATAACCCATACTTTGCCACGGGCGCAGGCCGTGAAGTTTGCCTGAGAGAATTTTGTAACACTTAAAATCTCGTTCAATAACTTATCTGTTACTCCCGGCGGATCGTAAAACCATAAACTGCTTTTATCATTTGGGTCACTTGATTGACTGCCATTGGTGCTGTGGCCCATAGGCTTAAGAGTAGGATGACAATGCAGATCGATAGAAAAATCAATGGAAAGCATAAGATAGCTGCTAGGTTTATTATTGAATAAGAAAAGCCCTATACCATTTATATACAACTGACAACTGTTCCTAAAATGCTCTCCCTTAATTAATCAACTCATAACCACATTTGAGTGATTACTATTTATCTTAAAATATTGTGTGTCTTAACACTTCATCATAATTTTTTAAGATGAGTAGGGAAATTGTTTGTAACCCTATTTGCAGGTCGATCGTAAGGAATGTAGTTGCGTATATAAAAATTAAAAAGATTTTTATTAATTGCAAGCAAACACCGTTTTATATTTTGAACTGACGATTATCCGGCAAAAGTGAGTGGGTAGGCAGTGACCCGTTAGTCGTTTAAATGATACTACCAACTTCGGCAGAATCATTTAAGCGTTTGTTATAAAGAGGAATTATCTATCCAGATACTTAACTATTTGCCGGCGCTTCTATTTTAATTCAAGTACAACGACAGAAAAAGGAGGAACTTTTACACTTAAGATGTTTGCTTTTAAGCTAGCTCCTTTAAAGATTGCCGGTTTTATTTTATCCGGATTTTCAAAAGAGTTGAAATCACGAAGTTTGCCTGAAGTGAGTATGCGACCTGTGAGACTGCTATACTTTCCACCGTTGAATTCTATCGTAACATCCTGGGAGTTGTTTGCATCAATATTAGTCAATGAAATATGAGTAAGACCCAGGGAGTCTTTTGATGCTGACGCAGACACAGCCGGCAATTTTTTATTACCCAACGTATAATTATTTGATTTTAAACTAGTAGGCAATAAGGTTGCTCCCTGGTGCACGTTGTACATTTCCATTACGTGGTAGGTAGGAGTCAATATCATTTTTTCCTTGTCAGTAAGTATCACAGCTTGCAATACATTAATTGCCTGGGCCAGATTTGCTATACGTACCCGGTCAGAATGATTGTTAAAAATGTTAAGTGTTACTCCGGCAATCATGGCATCGCGCATGGTGTTTTGCTGGTATAGAAATCCCGGGTTTGTTCCTTTTTCCACCTCGTACCAGCCACCCCACTCATCAACTACCAGCGCCACACGTTTGCGCGGATCATACTTGTCCATAATCGCTGTGTGCTTTGTAATGAGCGAATCCATAAACAAAGCAGTAGTCATTGTAGTAAAATACTGTTCATCAGTAAAATCTGTTGAAGGGCCTTTTGCATTCCAATTAATAACTGAATAATGGTGTAGTGCAATGCCACTTAGCATGTTTAATGGTATATTTTTCATCATCACTTCGGTCCAGTTATAGTCGGCAGAGTTGGCTCCTGAAGCAATTCTGAAAAGGCTGTGGTTGTTGCTATAGTCCGACATAAAGGTGGCGTACTTACGGTAGATGTCGGCGTAGTACTCTGGTCTCATATTTCCTCCGCATCCCCAGGCTTCATTTCCTACTCCCCAAAACTTTACGTTCCATGGCTTATCCCTTCCGTTTTGCTTTCTTAAATCAGCCATGGGGCTTTTGCCTGAAAAATTTACATATTGTACCCAATCGGCCATTTCCTGCACAGTGCCACCGCCTACGTTTCCTGCCAGATATGGCTCCGCTCCCAGCGCTTCACACATGTTTAGAAAGTCGTGCGTGCCGAAGCTATTGTCTTCCGTTACACCTCCCCACCAGTTGTTGACCATAGTCGGACGCTTGTCTTTTGGGCCAATCCCATCTTTCCAATGATAGGTGTCGGCAAAACAACCGCCCGGCCAACGAAGGCTTGGGATTTTTAATTTTCGAAGCGCCGCAATAATGTCGTTTCTTACTCCATTTGTATTAGGAATTGTGGTATTGTTTTCGCCAACATAAAATCCACCATAAATACCTCGGCCCAGATGTTCGGCAAAATGCCCGTAGATGTGTTTACTGATAGTATGGTTGCCTGAGTCGGCATTTACGACAATACTGTTTTGAGCAGAGCAAACGCGTACTAACAAAAACAAGCACAGAAGGTGTAGATAAGCTTTAGACATAATAGGACTATTTTTTATTTAAAATGATGATTTAAAACGATCACAAAATTTACGACGGAGATTGGAAGAACGCGCATTCAATCAAGAGGCAATATTAGTTTTTTACGGGTTACAAATTCAAGTAAATAACATGGAAAATTTTACTCGGCAAACAAACTCCGCTGCTAGTTCTGGTATTTGGCCAACATATAGAAACGCTTACAACATAGTACACCCTTTTCTCGTTTTACAACTAATTTGTTGTTATAAGAAAGTAATTACCTTACAGTTGAATTAATCGGAATGAAAAAAATATTTATTGCATTTTTTATATTGCTTGTTTGTGCCCTTGTGACCAGTTGCTCTAAAGAGTCAGAAACATTTAATACAGCCACTTTAGATGATTATTATCCTTTAAAAGCAGGCAAAATATTCTTGTATAGGTTAGACTCCACAGTCCTCGGCTCATTTGGATCATCTATGATTGTTAAGAGCTACACGGCAAAAGATTCAGTTGAGT
>JALYZZ010000206.1 GCA_030948675.1 Bacteroidota bacterium
AAGTAATGATTGGTTTTATGGCTTTACCGGCGGCGGCTTGGATTTATATTCAGGCAATATCCCAATTTCCGGAGATCAGACAGCCAGGGTGTTGGTTTATGATGCCGGTACAGAAGCAGATACTGCCCCAGGCACAGGCCCCGACCAAAAGCCTGTGCAGGCTACAGATAACCAGGGACCTTCTGAAAGTGTTGTAATTACTTCTGCGGCTATTCGTTACCCTGCATTTTTTATTCCTGCTACAGCAGCGGTAATTAAGGTAACTATCACACCTAATTAGCATAGTTGCAGTTATATGGTGCTTTATTGAAATAGAAGAGGTCTTACACAAAGGCAAAAGTCTGAAACAGGGCTGTTTCAAAGTTATATCTAGCTAGGAGTTATTTCTAGCTAGGATAATTATTTATAGTCACCAACAGATATATAAGGTCTCGCCTGAAACTATCTCCGTGATCTTGCGCTATTAAACATGATCAGAAAAAGGGAGAGTAAAATTATTAACTCCGCTACATCGACTTCTGCAACATTTCATTCAAAGGGGTTCCGCCTTTTATTCCAAAATCCATTGTTCTTATTGGGAAAGGTATCAGGATATCATTTGTATCGTAAGCTTTTTTTATGTGCATAATTGCCTGGCTTCCCACATGCAGATAAACGGGTTGTTCAGGTGATTTTATCCATATCCGCAGTAAAAAATTGATAGAACTATCCCCGAACTCGGTGTAAAATAATGTAGTTTCATCCTGTTCTGACAAGCCTTCGATGCCTCTTACGGCTTCCAATGTAACCTTCTTCACTTTTTCGAGATCCTCGCCATAGGAAATACCAATAGTTAAATCAATTCTGCGTTTCCCTAACAAAGAAAAGTTTTCAATGGGATTTTGAAATACCTCTTTATTGGGTATAATCACCATTTGACCCTGAAAAGTTCGAAGAATTGTATCTCGAAGATTGACCTCCTCCACTTTACCCATGTAATCTTTTACCTTCACTATATCGCCAACATATAAAGGTCTTCTGAAAGAAATGAATATACCCGATATAAAGTTTGCCGCGATGTCCTGAAAAGCAAATGCAAGTGCCAAGCCAATAATTCCTGCACCTGCTAATATGGAGGTAACTGCTTTGTCGAGCTGGAGTATACTCAGAACCACAAATATAGTAACCCCAATAAAAAAAATATGAATAATCGAAGCGAAAAGGTTATCGAGTGTGGCGTTATGTGAAATCTTTTTTATCAGTTTAAGAGCCACTTTCTTAATCTTACCGGCTAAGTAAAATCCTGTCACCAGGACTAATGCTGCAATAAAAATGTTAGGCAACAAACGAATAAACCCGTGCAGCCAAACAGTTAATTTTCCTACTATAAGTTGGTAAGCGGTATTAAAATCCATAAATAACAATTAAATGAAAACAGCTTCCCGATTAATGATTTTTCATTTTACCCAATATTGTTTCAAGCGACGCTTTTAATTTATCTATTGCTCCTTCTACTGCTTGTTCGTGCGTGTCGGCCGTGTTTGAAACCGCAATGGGCTGCCTGCCTTGAATTCTTGCTTCAAGTAAACAGCGTTTATCTGCTTGTCCTTCCTTACTACCGTTTTCATCTGTGAGGTGGGCTTCAATGCGGGTTACCTTATCATCAAACCTGCTTAGCTCATCTTCAATTATTGAGGTGAAGTAAGTGTTGAATTTTTCACCGCCCTCGATGTTCTTATCAGTATTAAATTGAATGATCATGATTGTTGTTGTTTGCTTAATTTGTGCGTCAAAGCGGGGAACCAAGAAATCTGTGTGTAGAATTACGGGGATATTTAATTCTACACACAGATTTCTTTGCCATTCCTCCCCGCTCTGACGACTTAATATGATTTTATCTCAAAAAAGTGACATACCCGGTGAATGTCACTTTTTTAAGACGCTTATATAAATGCTCCTCAATGGTTTGCCGATGAACGGATTGCGACGCAACGATGAAGCCATGAAAACCTACAGCCGGTATCAAAAAAATTGAGCCAGCTATGTTCCCAACGAAAAATTGAATACCACTTTAGAACCATCAGGTGCAATGGCAAGAATTTGTATCATACTTCGCTGGGCAGAGAGCAAGGCGTCGTCGATATCTTTAGGATTATTGATGGGCCTGCCATTAATAAACGCAATGATAGTGCCTGGCGGAATGCCCACCTGATCAAAAAAGCCGCCGGTGCGCACGGCTTTTACCAATACGCCCGAAGCAAGATTAAAGTGTTGTTTTGCCTCGGAGGTGAGTGGCGCAAAAGTGGCTCCAAGCCTGTTATATATTTCCGCAAGTTCGTTTGTTTTTACGGTAGCTTTTTGCGGCGCTTCACCTTTTAAAGTCACTGACGTTGTTGCAGCAGTGCCCTTACGCATATAGGTAAGTTTTATTACATCGCCGGGATTATGACGTGCAATACGTTCAGAAAATTCAGATGAGGATGTCAGTTGTATGCCATCAATGCTTTGAATAATATCGCCTTCTTTCAGTCCTGCCGAATCGGCTGCGCTTTGGCTTTGCACACCCATAATGTACACTCCCTTTACCTGTGCAGGGTTAAGCCCCTGTTGCGACAAATACTGGTCTTCGGCCGCCGGGGCAGGAAACGAAACACCGAGCACACCACGCTTTACCGAACCGAACTTTTTTAAGTCATCGAGAATTTTTTTTGCCAGGTTTACCGGTATGGCAAAAGCATAGCCAGCATAGCTGCCTGTTTGCGAAGCAATTGCTGAATTGATACCTACCAACCTGCCTTTTGTATTTACCAGTGCACCGCCGCTGTTGCCCGGGTTGATAGCTGCATCGGTTTGAATAAACGATTCAACGGCTGTGTTGCCGCTTTGCTCCGGTTTGTTCTGTACAGCATTTTCACCAGGGCGGTTTATTATTCCAATGCTTCTTGCTTTTGCGCTTACTATGCCGGCAGTAACCGTTGTATTAAGTGAAAGCGGAAAACCAACCGCTAATACCCATTCGCCCCCCTGCACATTGTCGGAGTTG
>JALYZZ010000215.1 GCA_030948675.1 Bacteroidota bacterium
GGGTTGTAACGGCAGAAAATGAACATTTTTTAAACCCATCTCATTTTTAACTGCTATAAGTTTGTCTTTGTAGGGACCAGACCCACATATAGCAAATTTTATGTACGGAATATCTTCAACAGCTTTAGCTGCTTGTAAAATTGTCTCTAACCCTTGTTTGTGTCCAATAGCACCCGCGTACAAGACAACCTTGTCGCTAGCACTGAAACCATGCCTTGCTTTTAGCTCATTCTTTCTGCTAATGGGATAAAATGTTTCAATATCAACCCAATTTGGAAAGAGCAACACTTCTTTTTTACACTTAATCTTTACCTTGTCTATCATTCCTGCTGAAATGGTGCTAACACAATCAGCATTTTTTATTATAAATTTTTCAATAGATAAACAACCACGCACAATAAAATTAGATTTAATCATAGCTAAATCACGAGCTGCGTCAACTTGCAAATCCTGGATGTGGTATAGAAATTTGCCGCCCCGAATTTTCGAGTAAAAAATTCCTAACAATCCTATTGCAAATGGAGGTGCCACAGTAATAACGATGTCGTATTTCTTCTTAAAAAGTAATAAAAGTAAAGCGAGATAAGCGGTAAAGAAAAACGACAGTTCCGAAATCATTCGCTTTAAACCAGTCGGTATCCCAGGTACATAGTGTGGACACCTGATTACATTGACAAACTGATTGTTACCAATTTCAATTCTCTCTGTTTTAAACCAAAAACAATCTTTATCGTACGGATGCTGTATTTTCCAATGAGGATAATAAGGAAAAGTAGTAATAACAGTACAAGAATGCCCCTCTTCCGCCAACCATTTTACCATTTCCCCGTTGTATTTACCGATACCAGTAGGTTCTGGAAAATAGTTTCCGCCAATGAGCAGTATTCTCTTTTTCACCAAATGCTTTTAGACTTAACTTAATATTTAATAATAACGGCTTTTCTTATAGACTGGATATCGAACATAAGTTCACTAAGTATATGTTAAAGAGCAAATAAAAGCACCATTTGTGTCAGCTCTTAAACTTATGAGACTTATCTCTTTACAATAGACATTTGCCTAAGGGAAATAGTTGTATTTAAATGAAATTATATTTTGAGTATCAATTAGATCAAGCATCTTCAGACGTTTTAAGAAGAAAAATAATTTTCGCAATTACTAACACTTAGCAATTGTTAGTCCAAAAATTTCAAAGAAAAAGGTAGATATGCCATATGATATTAAATGAAGGAGGCTAAACCTAACCAACAGTAAGTAATAAACATTCAACTAGGTAAAATCGGAAAACCCTGGGGTAAAAAAACGCGCGAAAAATCGTGAAAAGTGACAATTGTAAGGGGAGTAATAGACCGTTCCTTAGCGATTGCAATACGCAGCCCCTCTTTGACTACTCCTCCAGCTTAAACAAACTATCGACAAACTCATGCTTGTTGAAAATGAGAAGATCTTCCATTCTTTCTCCTACACCTATAAACTTCACGGGTATTTTAAATTGATTAGCAATAGCCAGCACTACCCCGCCCTTTGCTGTGCCGTCAAGCTTTGTGATGGCCAGAGCAGTTACATCAGTTGCCGCCGTAAATTGTTTAGCTTGTTCTACAGCGTTCTGGCCAGTTGATCCATCTAATACCAATAGCACTTCATGAGGTGCATCTGAAATGACTTTTTGTATTACCCGTTTAATTTTACCCAATTCCTCCATCAGGTAAATCTTATTGTGAAGTCTACCTGCCGTGTCTATAATAATTACATCGCTACCCCTCGCTACTCCGCTTTGGACGGTATCAAAAGCGACAGCACCGGGGTCGCTACCCATTGGCTGCTTTACAATTGGTACTCCTGTCCTATCACTCCAGATAGTTAATTGATCTACGGCTGCTGCTCTGAAGGTATCCGCCGCCCCTAATAATACACTTTTACCCGCTTTGGAGAAATTGTAAGCAAGTTTGCCAATAGTGGTAGTCTTACCCACTCCGTTTACACCAACTACCAGTATCACGTACGGCTTCTTTCCAACAGGAGTAGAAAAATCTTTGTAGCTATTTTCAGGTGAAACAACGAGCATTTCCCTTATCTCATCCTGCAAAATAGAATTTAAGTCACTTGTATTGACATATTTATCCTTTGCCACCCGATCTTCGATACGCTTTATTATTTCAATAGTGGTGTCTAGTCCTACATCGGCACCAATTAAAGCTTCTTCCAGTTGGTCGAGTACTTCTTCATCAACTGTACTTTTTCCGGCAATCGCTTTAGTTATCTTAGTAAAAAAATTCTCTTTAGTTTTTTGCAACCCCTGGTCCAGGCTTTCTTTTTCTTTTTTGCCAAACAATTTTCCTAAAAAACTCATATTTCAGTTAGTTTAAATACTGATTGCTTTAAAAGTTCGCCTTCATAACTGGAATTGAACCGGGTCGAGGACAATGCTTAATAGAAGACGAACTGCAGGGTTGACAGAATAAATAAAGACTGCAAGATAAATAAGTAAAATACAAAAAGCCATCCTTATTAGGACAGCTTTAATTATTTCAAAACAAAATCAGGCAACAATTACTTATTGGATAAAAAATCCTTCACCTTGTCCTTATGTACAATCGCTTCTTTAAAAGTGTATGCACCAGTTTTAGGACTGCGAACTGCCTTAATAACTTTGCTCCAATTTTTAGCTTCTGCTGCTGCCTTTTGGTCTTTGGTCTTTATCGCTGTTTTAGCTGCTTTTGCCATGAGAATTTAATTTAATAATTTGATAATATACTAATGAGCTATTTCGAACGATGCTAATTGAAAGATCTTTACTAGTTCCAGCATTAGCACAACAGCTTATAAGCACATTGTTTATTTAATTTCTTTATGTACAGTTACCTTTTTCATAATTGGGTTGAACTTTTTCAACTCCAAACGTTCAGGGCTATTCTTCTTATTTTTTTTGGTGATGTAGCGGCTTGTACCCGGCAATCCACTGTTTTTATGTTCAGTGCATTCCATAATTACTTGTACCCTGTTACCTTTCTTTGCCATTATATAAAATTTATGGATGTTAGATTTTAACGCCGTTGGCTTTCATTTCTTTTAATACAGAAGACAAACCATTTTTATTAATGGTACGGATAGCCTCTGAAGACACTTTTAAGG
>JALYZZ010000226.1 GCA_030948675.1 Bacteroidota bacterium
CGCGATCGTTTCCCTCATCCATACACGGTAGGCAACGCAGTAGAGTGGATCGCATTTTCGCTCGGCCAGAAACCTATACAGAATATGGCGGTTACTTTTGACGGGAAAATAGCTGGAAGCATTGGAGTAGTACCGAAGGATGATGTCTATCGAAAAAGCATAGAAATTGGTTATTTTATTGGGGAAGAATATTGGGGCCGCGGTATCGCAACCTGCGCAGTTTCTTTACTTATCGACTATATCAAATTACATTTTTTTGATGTTAGCCGCATCTATGCTGAAGTGTTTGCCCATAATAAGGCTTCAATGAAAGTGCTTGAAAAAAATGGGTTTCACCTGGAGGGAATAAGAGAAAAGGCAGTAGTTAAAAACAACGTAGTAATGGATGACCATGTTTGGGTGAAGTTCATCAGCTAGTAATCCTTCGCCGGTTTGAAACACTTCCGATTGCAGGATAGCTGTTTATTTTCTAGCTATCCTAAAACCTTCCTCAATACCCCTTCCTCTAAGTTGTAAATAAGATGCAGGAAGACTGTCAGTAAACGGAATATAACAAGGCACATCGGCCAAATTGCACCAATGATTTTTATCCTCTACATACAGCTTCACCTGGCGATTTAGCATAATAGACGGAAACCGTGAGAGGTTTGTTTGCGCACTGTATTGTATTCCTGGTAACGGCTTAACTAAATAGGACGACAGCGGAAATCGAAATAAAATGACCGCCGCATGCTTGAAATAATAGCTGCAGACAATAAACGCCAGCACAGCCGGAAGGAGTTTTATTGAAAAAGGTAAAGCTGTGTTTTTCGATAGAAATAACGCTAGAAGTAAAACTTCATTGATTAAGTAAGGATACCCAAAACGATAATCAGGTGAGTTGTAGATCCAAAAAGCTATTGCAACAATATTGATGATAGCCAGCAAGTAAATGGAAGAATATTTTTTACGATCAATCAAAAATAAACTGGCAGCCGCGCAAACGATTGCCGCTGCTAAAATCACCAGGCTACCTGTTAACCCGTGTGCAGAATGTGCCTTTATCCATTGCGGGAACCATTGCGGAAATGAGAGCGAGTCGACCGCTTCCCAATTTTGTGAGATTAGCTTTGGTCCATTGTTGATTAATAGCTTTTCAAAATGAAGAATTTGATCAGGAACCTGCCAGTCAGGATGAAGAAGGCCAGTCGCAGCAACAGGAAAAATAAGGTATCCGGTAAGAATGTAGTTTCTTATCATCCAGGGTGCAAGGATTATGAAGGCTACGGTGGCAAGTAGTACAACTGCTTTTCTGCTTTTATACAGTTCTCCGTTTATAAAAAGAAACAATCCAATAAAACCAAGTGGAAATGTATTGAGTTTTACAGTGAAGCCAAAGCATATTAACAGCAGGATTATGATGGTTTTACATTCATCAAGCCTGCCACGTATTAGAAAGCTTTCAGCAACTGTTATAAAAACGTAAGAAATAATAATGGTCGCAAGAACATCGGGGGTCGGAGAAGAAATAGAGTCAAGTAATTGCCGGAACATAAGGACTGCGATGGCCAGAAATACAACGCTCCAAAGACTATTTTTATAACCCGCAATCTTACCAAGCAGCCAGAGGTAATAACACCCGGTAAAAGCAACATTTAGCACATATAATGGCTGATTTGCTAAGCGGGAAAAAGTAAAAGCGGCACTGCTTACAAAAAATGAAGAATTAAAGCCAAGCCTTCCATGAAGATTGGCTAAACCGGGAACGGCTTTGTACGCTTCAATCCATCGTATCGCAAGAAAATGATAACCCGGACTATCACCATGCTGGGGAGGCAGCAATGAATAAATAAAAATAACCAGCAAAATGGGAATGGTAACCAGAGCTACGCTACTGGTAAATATACGGCTAAAATAATGCCTTGCTCTTTCTAATATGCCTTTGAAATAGAAGGCCATGATCGAACATAAAATGAATACTGGTAGAAGTGAATAAAAGTTGGTGGGTAGAAACAACGACCAGATATTAAAATAGCAAGCCAGCAGGGCAGTACCAAGTAAAAAATTTTGAAATAGTGAAAAGTTTGTTGCTTTAAAAAAACGGTCTAACGCAAAAGATGCCTTGCTACCGGCACTAACCGTAAGGAAGAGAAAAATAATGCAGGCAAATAGTGTAATTAGCATGCGGCTTCATTGCTTTATTTTATAACGTAAACAAAACTATGAATATGGAGTCAGGAATATAATTCAAGTCTTTGGCATCAATAAATAACGTCTTCTTAATTGCTGGTTTTGTAAATTGCGTAACTGCAATCGATAATGATATGGGTTTTAAATTAGTTTCTCCTTACCAGCCTTCGGGCGACCAGCCGGCGGCTATTCAACAATTAACAGAGGGTATTGTGCAAGGCGAAAAGTACCACACTTTACTTGGGGTAACTGGTAGTGGTAAGACTTTTACCATGGCCAATGTTATTCAAAACACACAGCGCCCAACACTCGTGCTTACCCATAATAAAACGCTCGTAGCTCAGTTGTACGGAGAGTTTAAGCAGTTTTTTCCTGATAATGCCGTTGGCTATTTTGTAAGCTATTACGACTACTATCAACCGGAAGCATACATGCCTGTAAACGATACCTATATTGAAAAAGACCAGAGTATCAATGAAGAACTTGACAAGCTAAGATTGCAGGCTACTTCACAACTGCTAACCGGAAGACGCGATATTATCGTGGTTGCTTCCGTCAGTTGTATTTATGGTATAGGTAACCCCACTGAGTTTGAAAACGGCATTGTGCGTATTAAAGAAGGACAGGTGATTTCGCGCCAGGGTTTTTTGCATTCGCTGGTCAATAGTTTATACAGCAGAAGCCAGGGCGATTTTACCAGGGGAACGTTCAGGGTAAAAGGTGACACGGTGGATATCAATCTTCCATACATGGACTATGGATATCGTGTCACTTTTTTTGGTGATGAGATCGAAACGATTGAAACACTGGAATTGTCTTCAGGCAAGCGTATTAGCAAGATTCCTGACGCAGCTATTTTTCCTGCCAATTTATATATCGCCCCAAAAGACCAGATGCAGCAGGTGCTGTACGAGATACAGGATGAAATGATGGCGCAGACAGAGTATTTTAAAAGTGTTGGAAAATTTATAGAGGCGCAACGAATAAGTGAACGGGTAAACTATGACCTCGAAATGATTCGCGAATTGGGCTATTGCAATGGAGTGGAAAACTACTCGCGTTTCTTTGACCGTCGCAAACCCGGTACCAGGCCGTTCTGTTTGCTTGACTATTTTCCTAAAGATTTTTTGTGTGTAATAGATGAAAGTCACCAAACCATTCCCCAGGTGGCCGGAATGTATGGAGGAGACCGTAGCCGAAAAATGACACTGGTTGAATTTGGCTTTCGATTGCCCAGTGCTTTGGATAACCGTCCCCTAAACTTTCACGAGTTTGAAGGCTTGCTGAATCAAACGGTTTTTGTAAGTGCAACACCGGCAGATTATGAACTGGAAAAAACCGGTGGGGTTGTTATAGAGCAGGTTGTTCGCCCGACAGGATTGCTGGATCCGCCAATTGAAATACGACCAAGTGTAAACCAGATAGATGACTTGCTCGATGAAATAGACAAACGAGTAACAAAAGGCGACCGCGTGCTGGTGACAACACTTACCAAACGAATGGCCGAAGAAATGGATAAATACCTGGGTAGAATCAACATCAAAAGCAAGTATATTCATAGCGAGGTTGATACACTGGAAAGGGTGGAGATACTACGGCAGTTAAGGCTGGGGGACATAGATGTACTGGTCGGTGTAAACCTACTAAGAGAAGGTTTAGACCTTCCTGAAGTTTCGTTGGTGGCTATTTTAGATGCAGACAAAGAAGGATTTTTAAGAAATGAGAGGAGCCTTACCCAGACTGCCGGTCGTGCGGCACGTAATGTTGATGGATTGGTAATCTTCTATGCAGATATTGTTACTGAAAGCATGCAACGAACAATAGATGAAACAACCCGCCGTCGTGAAAAACAGATCGAACACAACATTGCAAACGGAATAACACCTACCACAATCCGTAAGAGTATCGAGCAAATTATGCAACAAACTTCTGTGCTCGACATTAAAGGAGACCCGGTAAACCAATACGCAATAGATGATGAAGGCTCACTAATAACGAGAGCTGCCGAATCAGAAGGATCTTACAATACGATTCCTAAGATGGAAAAAGCAATTTCACAAACGAAAAAGCAAATGGAGAAAGCTGCAAAAGATTTAGACTTTATACAGGCAGCAATGTTGCGCGACCAAATGTTTAAAATGCAGAAAGAGTTGGAAGGGATGAAGACGTAGGAATAGTAATCGTCCAGGCATAATTGGTCGCTATAGTAGTAGGATTTTTAACCAAAATGTACCCGTTTCCTGCGGCTGTTGGTGTTCTTCACCAACAGCTTTTTTTTGCCACGGTTGGTATTCACCCACAATTTCTTTATACAGCTATTTTTACAGGTGAAGAACACTAGAAAAGGCGGAAATACAGCACCTTCAGGTGGTTTGCATACTTCGTCTTTACAACGTATACGGTAGGCCTACTACCATCTTCTATACACCAATGAAAAGAACTATCCATTCTTCTCATTGGTGACACACCCGACAAAGACGAAAATCTTTCGCCATCGAGGATTTGTTGAAATAATCCAAATATTCCTTTAAAAATAGTTTTAGCTGTTGCAAAAATTTGAATCCCGCTTCAAAATTGTATTTTTGAATTAACTCTTTCAATAAACCATGGCACTATACAAAATTCCGAAGCAAGACTTTGAAGGATTTTCCATTATTCATAGTTTATCAATTAAAAGTATAAATGCAATCAATAATGCTATTCGATCTTCTGCAAAAACGTTAACCCCTACTAGGCTTGTCGAATATGTTTCCGACCAAGTCGACATTGAGTATTCAGACTTAAAAAAAGTTCTTCAAATAATTTACAGTCTTTCTACACTAAGGAAAGACGACGGTTTAAGTAAAGAAGATATAACATCATCAATTATCGATTCGTTAAAAGAAATCGATGAAGAGCCATTTAAGTCTGAAACGAAATGGGACTCATTTCAAAAAAAATTATTGGCGTTATTTACCCATGAAGAGAAGATTAATTTAGGATACAAGGCAATGAGTCTGGCATGGGAGTATGACAAAATTTTTGTGGATTCCAGAATAATGACTGACATAAGGCCAGTGTTCGAGGAAGATGCGGATAAGGATATTAATAGTAGTCTCATCGTGCATCATTTAAAGATTGAATACCACTATTCCAATGATACCCACAAAAAGGTATTTATTACTTTGGACGCAGATGACTTAAACGTGTTAAAGGAACAAATTTCGAGAGCTGAAAAAAAAGAAAAGAATATTCGGGCGAAACTAAATCGGTATTTCAAAATAATAGACCTAAGTAATCAAGAATAATGGAACTTAAAAAAAGATTACCAGAGTATAAAAAGCCAATAAATATTGGCTTAAGCCCTAAAGATTCTTCAAGACACTCAGATGATATCAATACTCGAGGATATCGAAAATATAAGGAATCTTCTAATCACGCCCAATGGCAAGCAAAAGGGATAACTAAAAACAAAAACTGGAAATTTGAAATATCAATTGAAACTGATCTTGTGATTGCAATTAGTTTTAGGTTCCAAAAGCTATTTCAAAAAATCGACAGCTCATTGTATATTTTGAGGTTGAAAGATGATTGGGACGACCAAGGTAGTAAGGGTTACTCAAAAGAAACATTTCATTCCGCCGGAGTTTTTATTGTAAAATATTTTAACTGGGTATGGGAAGAGTTTAGAGTGATCCCGGAGCCCCCAAATATTTTACCTGGTCCGGATGGAAGCATCGACCTACTTTGGCAAAATGATAAGTATGATCTATTAATCAACTGTAAAGAATATCCCTCTCATTTGGCAAGTTTTTACGGGGATGATAAAAAAATTACAAAAATTGAAGGTCAATTTGATATTTCTAAACCAAACTTAGGATTGTTTCTTTGCCTACTTGCTAATAAATAAAATGGATAACGGCGTTAAAGTCATTCCTGACAAGGATTTTCTCTTTCTTAGAATTCACAAAAATCATGTGTTTGACAACGATAAAATAATGCCAATCGCATTTAGAAATCATGAAGGTGGAATGTCAACAGACTGGTCAGAATATTCTACTTCTGAGGAAAGTAGACAACGAGTTCGATCTAATGGTAAAGACCCTAATAATTATGGAATCGTAACGTTACAAGTTGGTTCTGTACGTAACATAGAAAATCAAGCAGTTATTCACTCGCCATTACCGGACAACTATTCACACGCAGATGTTACTGGTGAAAAATCGGATAAAGCTCGACTATTCCTAATGAGAATATCAACATGGGAAATAAGGGTTCATAAATGATGCTTTCAAATTGGTCAGCTTCATATTTACCCGTTCTACCTGCCTGTTCCCCTGCTACATTAGGCCGTGAAGTTCCCGCCGTTGTTTCCTGTCGCTGTTGGTGTTCTTCACCAACAGATTTTTTTTGCCACTGTTGGTATTCACCCACAATTTCTATATGCAGCTATTTTTGCAGGTGAAGAACACCAGCAAAGTCGGAAATATTTATTGGAAAAGAGTACTATCACTGCCGGAACAAATAAGTTCCATGCCACTGCATATTCATACATTCAATTTTAAAAAGGGCCCCTCTTATTGCTATAAGAGAGGCCAAACCTGTTATCAATACCTTAGCAAAACTTAATCCTTTCCATCATTGATCTCACATTTACAACCAGTGCTTACTTTACCAGCAACCGTTGTTCCACCATCGGCCGCATCGGCATCTTCGTTTGATTCATTGTTTTCAATTTGCTCTTTAATAAAAATTCCATTATTTGCAAACTGTGACAATTTCTCAACTCCACTAACAGTAAAAGAGGCACAATACCCTGTATTGTCTTTGTTGAACCAGGTTGTAACGCTTGCTGCAGGATACCTTGCTAAAAAAGAATCCTTTACTGTCTGTGGCACCGCACTTGCTGCAACAACTGGGCAGAGGTTTTCGGGCGCTTCAACTTTCTCTTTTTCACACGACAATAAAGTTGCTGTGGCTATTACAGCCGCTACTAAAAGATGCTTCATAAATTTCATTTTTTTTAATAATAATTAATAGATAGTCAGGAGAAAACTTATAACGGTATAATAATGGTCTCGCTCATTTTACATTAGTATAGTGAGCATTTTTTAAACAATAGTTGGGTGAAGTAAGAAAAAAGATAGAAACTACTGCAAGTATTTGTTTTTACAAGTTGAACCTTACACCTGCTGCCAGACCTACTGAATTAGGAAAGGACTTAACGGAAGATTCTTTAT